>JANLXV010000055.1:0-6295 GCA_031365305.1 Chitinophagaceae bacterium | reverse complement strand
TCTTTGTAAGTAGTTTCAGAAAATTTGTTTAACCTGATGTAGCCAATGGTTGGTGCAAGCATGTAAGAAGCATCCAGGCTATACATTGGTATCATTCCTCTTGCAACTGTTATCGTTTTAAGATTGGGTTTTCTTAAAATTTGTACAGTCACTTTACTGCCACCACTGCCTCTTAAATATTTTTTTATTTTTTCAGAAGTGATATCTACGCCTGCTACAGCAGAGTCGCCAACCTTTATCATTTGATCACCAACGGCAAGGCCTGCCTTTGCAGACGGGCCATCTTTTGAAACACTTATGATATTTATGGTGTCAGCAATTATTTTGTATTCAATACCAATGCCATAAAACTCTCCGTTAAGATCATCTTTAATATCCTGGAAATGTGATGCGGGAATAAAAACAGAATGTGGATCCAACTGGCTCAATATAGATTCAATGGCCTTGTCAGACAAAGAATCTACACCAACTTCATCTACATATTTATTTTCAATTAAGTTGATAACCTCTTGAACAGGCTTACGTTTTTCTGTATAAAAAAACCCCCGGCCCGGCATATTTTCTTTTATTTTATATCCTATAAACATACCTGCAATTATCATCAGGCTCAATAGCAGGGGAAGCCAAACCTGCAACTTTTTCTTGTGCATACTATCTTTGTATTGATCTAATTTTATTTTGAAGTTGCAAATTTCATTAATAAACACCACAAATAGATGCCTTCCATAAAATTGATAGTTGACAGCGGTTCTACCAAAGCCGAATGGTGTTTAATAGATGGTGAGCAACAAAGATTTTTTACCACGCAGGGTTTAAGCCCTTACTTTTTGTCTTCTTCGCAAATTGAAGACATCTTACAAAAAGAAATAGTGCCGGAGATTACTGCCGGAAAAATAGATAAACTTTTTTATTATGGTACCGGCTGTGCAACAGAAGCAAATGCCGCCATTGTAAAAAAAGCCTTGCAACAAATTTTTACGACGAGCACTATACATGTAGATCATGATATGATGGCTGCCGCAAAAGCGCTTTGTGGCAATGCTAAAGGCTTAGCTTCCATTTTGGGCACTGGTTCAAACTGCTGTTATTTTGATGGCAAAGAAATTATTAAAAACAGTCCAGGTCTTGGTTATGTTTTAGGAGATGAAGGGAGTGGCTCCTATTTGGGCAGAAACGTGATACAGCATTATTTATACGACATTTTTGATGAAGATTTAAGAGCAAGATTTGATGCCCAATTTGTAACAAACAGCGCCGAGATCTTACACACCGTTTATAAAAAACCTTTACCCAACAGGTATCTTGCTTCATTTGCCATTTTTCTTGCCAATAACCGTGGCAACTATATGGTGGAGAATATAATTGAAGATGGCTTAAGAGATTTTTTCCATCAGCATATTTTCAGAATTGAAGAACATAAAATTTATCCACTTCATTTTGTTGGTAGTATTGCATTCGGTTTTAAAGATGTGCTTAAAACTATTTGCGAAGAATCTGACGTAAGGTTGGGCAAGATTTTAAAAAATACATTAGACGGTCTAATAGAGTATCATACTCAACACACATCGGGCATAAATATTAAAATACCTTAATGGCTTTTAAAAGAATTACTGAAGAACCATCGGATTACAGGCATCTCGAAAAAATGACAGTAGAAGAGCTTGTTGCTAGTATTAATCACGAAGATAAAAAAGTAGCCTTCGAAGTTGAAAAAGCGTTGCCACAAATTGCTGCTCTCGTAAAAGCTGTTTCAGAAAAGCTAAAAAAAGGAGGCAGACTATTTTATCTCGGTGCCGGCACAAGTGGCAGGCTGGGAATTTTAGATGCCAGTGAATGCCCACCCACTTATGGCGTTTCGCCTGAATTAATCTCCGGTGTAATTGCAGGCGGCCCCAAAGCCATAACAACATCTATTGAATCTGCTGAGGATGACGTTGACCAGGGTTGGAAAGATCTTTTACAAAAAAATATTACGGCAGATGATATTGTTATTGGTTTGGCTGCAAGCGGCACAACGCCTTATGTTGTGCAAACTTTGCAACGCTGCAGGGAAAACAATATTGTAACAGGCTCGGTTTGTTGTAATCCCGATTCACCATTAAGCGAAGCTGCTGATTTTCCGGTTGAAATAATTGTAGGCCCCGAGTTTGTCACAGGCAGCACCCGCATGAAAAGCGGCACCGCTCAAAAGATGGTTTTAAATATGATCTCCACGGCTGCAATGATACAATTGGGCAAGGTAGAGGATAACCTGATGGTGAACATGCAACTTACCAATAAAAAAATTAAGGAAAGAGGAGTCAGAATTCTTATGCAAAAACTAAAACTGGCTGATTACGAAGAGGCTAAGCAGTTACTGGCTACCTACGGCGGTGTAAAAAAGGCCATAAACAATTATGTGAAAAGATAAAGGTATTTCTACCGTTGCTTTTACATTTCTTTTAATTTAAATTTATGCTTCCAATTACTAAATAATTCAAACTGCATCTCTATGAAACATTTAAACATTCTTTTACTCTTATCATTTTTTTCTGTTGCTGTATTTGCACAAAGAACAAATAAAGCCTATGCCATTACGGGCCAGGTTGCCGGCAATTTTAACTGGACCGACATCCGGGAAATAGATTTACAAACGGGCGCAGCCTCAACAACTTTTTTTGAAAAAGACAAAACACCCTTTTCATTCGCGGACGTTTCAGGAAGAAAAAGAACGCAAACCGATGTGTCATCTGCTGTTTCCGCTGATGCAAATGCACCAACCTCTTCAATGGTAGCTGCCGCTGCGTTTGATAAAATTCATAACAAGCTTTTCTTTACTCCAATGAAGGTGGGAGAATTACGCTGGCTTGATCTTTCTTCAAAAAATGGCACTTTAAAATTTTACAGCCTTCAAAATAAATTGTTTGGTGCAGGCGATCTTGAAAATGAAGCAAATCATATTACACGAATGGTTATAGCTGGCGATGGAAAAGGTTATGCTATTACAAATGATGGCAGCCATGTGTACAGGTTTACAACAGGCAACCATCCTGAAATAACTGATCTCGGTAAACTCATAGATGCTTCATCGAACAATGGTATTTCTATTGCAAATAAATGCACAAGCTGGGGTGGTGATATGGTTAGTGATGTAAATGGCAAATTGTATTTATTTACAGCCGCTCAGCATGTGTTTAAAATAGATATAAATACAATGGTGGCAACCTATGCAGGCCACATAAAAAACCTGTCACCAACCTTTAGTGTGAATGGTGCAGCAGTTGATAATGATGATAATGTTATACTAAGTTCTGCAAACACATTTGAAGGATTTTATAAGCTTAACGTAAAAGACCTGAGCACCAGTAAGCTCAATACAACAGGACAAATTTTTAATGCCTCAGATCTTGCCAATGGCAACCTGTTATACGAGAACAACAAAGTTGGTGTAGCCAAATTACCTGCTGCAGATGTTATTGAAAATGATCATATTTCTTTATATCCTAACCCGGTTATATCTTCTCAGTTTAAGGTAACCTTCAATGGTCAAAAACCGGGCAAATACACGGTATCACTATCTGATCTGCAGGGCCGGCTTATAAAGCATGAACAGGTTAATTTGAAATCTCAAAGTCAAACACAAAATATTCTTCTTACAAAAAAGCCATCTAATGGCATGTACCTTATTAAAGTTTTAGATGCTAATAAACAAGCCGTATTTTCAAATAAAGTTGTTGTAGAATAAAACAAAAAATAATTTCAAAAACTTTAGGCCGTTCACTATGTGAGCGGCTTTTTTGTTTACTAATTTTGTAGTGAAATAAAAATGAAATTTCTTGCAGGACATTGAACCATTTGATAACTGGCGCTATCTCTATACTTCAGAAGAGGATGAGCTATCTCCTTTTTACGGAAAAGTATATAATGAATTCGCCTACGAAAACACCGTGTATAATTATTACATCCACCCGCAATGGGATGACTTTGGTAGTTCCACACTTTATATAAAATTATTGATGGCTGATTATTCAGCAGGCTATGCGATTATTGAAATGATTGGCGAATGGAACGACGCCATTGAAAATGACATCATGGTTTTAAAACGGGATGTAATAGATATGCTGATAAGAAATGGCATTTCTAAATTCATCTTAATTGCAGAAAACGTTTTAAACTTCCACAGCAGCGATGATAGCTATTATGAAGAGTGGTACGAAGATGTATCAGAGTTTGGGGGCTGGATGATATGCCTGAACATGCCTTTGGCAACACAACATGATTTTAAAAAAGCCAGGCTTCATCATTATATTGAATTGATGAATGTATCACAATGGCGAACTTTTAAACCAGATCTATTGTTTACTCAACTGGATAATATTTTAATGAAGCGGCTGGATCTATAGTAAAATAATGGGCGTTCAAATTCTCATTAAAAATTTATGATCAAATCTGCAATTTGATTGTTCCTGTTGTACTTTTACCCAATCTGAAAAAAATCAACCTTCTTGGCTTATGACATGGAAACGGTTCTTCACGTCCTCGATCGGTAAAAAATACATCATGGGTTTCACCGGTTTATTCCTGATCACTTTTTTGATTGTGCATTGTCTGATAAATGGTATGATCATTTTTTCTGACAACGGTGAAACATTTAACCACTGGGCTGCTTTCATGGGCACCAATATTTTTATAAGAATAATGGAGATCGGCCTGATGGCGGGCATTCTTTTACATATTATTCAGGGTTTGGTTTTATGGGCACAAAACAGGAAGGCTCGTCCTGTAAGATATGCCGTAAACAATCCAAGTCCGCACACGCATTGGTACAGCATGAGCATGGGGCTTTTAGGCACACTTATTCTTATGTTCTTGATTATTCACCTGTCACACTTCTGGACGCCGTCCAGGTTTGGCGGCTTGCTTGGTATACATGAGCTTAAGGAGGTAACGCTTGGTACTTACTACGGCCAGAAAGTACATAACCTTTATGCAGAAATGGTGTATGTATTTCAAAATTTATGGATTGTTATTGTATATGTGCTGGGAATGATTTCTTTGTCATTCCATTTGATGCATGGCTTTCAAAGCGCTTTTCAAACATTCGGTATCAACCATAAAAAATTTACCCCTTTAATAAAAACACTCGGCTATGCTTTTTCAATAATAGTCCCATTGATTTTTGCATTAATGCCGGTGGCTATTTATTTAAAGTGGGTTTAATTTTTTATCATAAGATCAACATCATTCATTATTTATAGAATATGGGTTTAGATGCAAAAATTCCTAAAGGCGATCTTGAAACAAAATGGAGAGATTATAAAAGCCATGTAAAGCTTGTAAATCCTGCCAATAAGCGCAAGCTTGAAGTAATTGTTATAGGAACAGGTCTTGCAGGGGCTTCAGCAGCGGCATCTCTGGGAGAGTTAGGCTATAAAGTAAAAGCGTTTTGTTTCCAGGATAGTCCACGGCGGGCCCATAGCATTGCTGCGCAGGGAGGAATAAACGCTGCCAAAAATTACCAGAATGATGGCGACTCAGTTTTCCGTTTATTTTATGATACTGTTAAGGGCGGCGATTACAGAGCAAGAGAGGCTAATGTACATCGCCTTGCAGAAGTAAGTGCTGCCATAATTGACCAGTGTGTTGCGCAGGGCGTTCCTTTCGCCCGGGAATATGGTGGATTATTGAGCAACCGCTCATTCGGCGGCACACAGGTACAGCGTACTTTTTATGCGGCCGGACAAACCGGCCAGCAATTGTTATTAGGAGCCTATAGCGCTCTTGAAAGACAAGTTGCTTTAGGTAATGTAACTATGTACACCCGTCATGAAATGCTTGATGTGGTTTTGATAGATGGAAAGGCCCGTGGCATTATTGCCAGAAACTTGGTAACCGGCGAACTTGAACGCCATGCAGGCCACGCTACACTTATATGTTCCGGTGGTTATGGTAATGTATTTTATTTAAGTACCAATGCTATGGGCAGCAATGTTACCGCCGCCTGGAAAGCTCATAAGAAAGGCGCCTATTTTGGCAATCCATGTTTTACACAAATTCACCCCACATGTATTCCGGTAAGCGGAGATCATCAAAGTAAGCTTACGCTGATGAGTGAAAGTTTAAGAAATGATGGCCGTATATGGGTGCCGCAAAAAGCGTGGGATACACGAAAATCTGTTGACATTCCTGAAACAGAAAGAGATTATTATTTGGAAAGACGCTATCCTGCTTTTGGAAATCTTGTGCCAAGGGACGTTGCCTCAAGAGCCGCAAAAGAGCGTTGTGATGCCGGCTTTGGCGTAGGCACCACTAAGAT
>JANLXV010000543.1:0-3276 GCA_031365305.1 Chitinophagaceae bacterium | reverse complement strand
TCCCAATGTGAAAAACGCCAGTTCTTTTCGAGAATAGTATAGTCCCTTTGCTGGAACCAGGTTGCTGCCATGCCTTCTCCAAATGTTCCGGTATGATGATGTTCTGCCACGTTAACGCCTTTTAAAATTAATCTCAGAAATGTTTGTATCCTGTTAGCATTGTGCAAATACCTTCACCACTATTTTACTTACTTTTGCCCAATAAATCAACTTACATGAAAATTCCGAAGCAGGTAGTTATAAGTTTTATTTTATTAGTTGTTATTGCCTCACTTTACCGTATTATGCCAGGCCGACCTTTTGGTTTTGCGCCGCAGATTGCTATGGCTATATTTGGAGGTGCTGCAATTAAAGATAAAACACTTGCCTTTTTACTGCCGCTTTTATCCATGTTTGTGTCAGATATTTTGTATGAAGTGTTATACAGAAATGGTGTAGGAAATATTAAAGGTTTTTATGAAGGGCAGGTTACCAATTATATTCTTTTTGGTTCATTAACTGTATTTGGCTTTATGATTAAGAAATTCAATGTGGCAAGAATAAGCATTGCAGCTTTTACTGCACCAACAGTTTATTTTTTGATATCCAATTTTATGGTGTGGCTTAGCAGTTCGGCTAATGCAGGATTGGGTCGTCCCAAAACCTTTAGTGGTTTACTGCAGTGTTATAATGATGGTTTGCCATTTTATCCATGGAGCCTGGCTTCCACTTTCATATTTTCCTCGGTCCTGTTTGGTGCCTATTATTTACTGAACAGACAAGAGCAAACTGTTGAGGTTGCAAGAGCTGTCTAAGACTTTTTCCCGCTGGCTACTTCCTCTTCGTAAAAATTATCCACAGCCTGTGGTCCATTATCTGCAGCAAGGGTTGCCAATACATCGCACCTGTTGTTATAAATATTTTCGGCATGGCCTTTTACCCAAACAAATTTTAACGTGATTTTTTTAGAAAGGTCATAAAATCTTGTCCAGAGATCCTTATTTTTTTTGCCACCCTTAAAATCATTGGCCATCCAGGTTTTTAGCCAACCTTCTTCAACAGATTTAACCACATAATTACTGTCAGAATAAATTTTTACAGAATGCTGGTGTGTTTTCAGCGCTTCAAGTGCTGCAATCACAGCCATCAATTCCATGCGATTATTAGTGGTTAACCTGTAACCTTTTGAAAGTTCTTTTATAGACGAGCGCCATTTTAAAATTACCCCATATCCACCAGGTCCCGGATTGCCTCTTGCAGAGCCATCTGTGTAAATAATAATGTCATCCATATTATTGGTGGTTTACACTTACATAAGCCACGCTGTCAATACTAATGTGTTCTCCCAAACCGTTTGTTCCGCCACCTTCCACATAATATCTAAACGCAAAACGCCCTTTCACCGGCATTGCCAAACCAGTAACAGCAGCTTCAAACCGTGTCCATTGCCTGGGATAAGCTAATGCATTGCTGATTGGCTGCGATGGAAAGCCTTGGTTAGGGTCAAATGGATAAGGTGGTAAAGGCACAGGTTCATCCGGATTATAACCTACTGCGCTGGTTTTATTAATGTCTAATAACACAGTGCTAAACTTGCCGGGATCGGTGCCCTTGCCACAATCTGCATAGGTATCATCTGTTGTGTTCAAACAAACCTGCAGCCTGTCGCCCCATTTTGAGTACATGTCTGATTCCCTTGTATAGAAAATAATTTTGTCGCCATTTTGAAGAGCAATTGCCGGCGATATTAAGAAGTTACTGATAGTACTTTGTGCCGGAGCCGGACTTTCTGCCGAAGTAAAATCACAGCTAACAAATTTGTTGGGGTCGCCGATTGGTGAATAAGCTTTATAAGGAGGATCGGATTGATTGCCGGTCATGCCTTGTGTCCATACGCCATTGCCAATGGGATCACTGGCGTTAACCATTTGCCATCCTTTGGCTAAGGCTGCAGAAAGTGTATCAAATTCTTCTACAAATGATTGATCAGGAATTGGTGTTGATGACAGATAATCTTTACCGCAGGCTGTAAACATTACAGCTATCACTATAATAATAATAAATTGATAAGAGGTAGTTTTAAACACAGGAATAATTTTGTTGAAATTAAGGTTTCTTTTAGAGTGTTTATTGATAATCCACCTTTTGTGTTGAGAATACGCAGCCTGTTTATTCCCAGGATTTAAAACACGGCGTATACATATTAACGGGCCGTTACTTTTAAAAGCCATCAATCATTTATACCTGGAACACACCTGTTTTAAATTCTGCTATGTCGCTATTTTCATTTGCCGCCGCTATACATTCCGCAATAACATCTCTTGTAGAAGCAGGATCAATGATCGCATCAACCCATAGCCTGGCCGCAGCATACAATGGAGAAGTTTGTTTGGTATAACTTGACATTATTTTATCATGCAGTGTTTTTTCTGCTTCTTCAGTTATTACCTCGCCTTTGTTTTTTAAAGAGGCTACCTGTATTTGCAATAAAGTTTTAGCAGCCTGCTCGCCACCCATAACGGCAATTTTTGCAGAAGGCCAGGCGAAAATGAACCGTGGATCATAAGCCTTGCCACACATGGCATAATTGCCGGCGCCATAAGAATTGCCTGTAATAATAGTAATTTTCGGAACAACAGAATTAGCTACGGCATTCACCATCTTTGCGCCATCTTTTATAATGCCGCTGTGTTCGCTGCGGCTGCCAACCATAAAACCGGTGACATCCTGCAAAAAAATTAGTGGGATTTTTTTCTGGTTACAGTTCATAATAAACCGTGCAGCTTTATCGGCACTATCATTATAAATTACGCCGCCTATTTGCAATTCCCCTTTCTTATTTTTTATAGTGAGGCGCTGATTGGCTACAATGCCAACCGCCCAGCCATCAACTCTGCCATAACCGCAAACTATGGTTTTGCCATAATCCTGTTTAAACTCCCGGAAGCTGTCTGCATCGCAAATGCAATCAATAACTTTTAATACATCATAAGGCTTTGTATTGCCTTCCGGAAATAAACCATAAATATCAGAAGGCTTCGTTGAAGGCGTTTTTGCTTCTATGCGGCTGAAACCGGCTTTAGCATTTTCACCAAGGCTGCCGATCAATTTTTTGATGTGAGTAAGACATTCCTCTTCAGTTTTAAATTTATAATCGGCTATACCGCTAATTTCATTATGTGTTGCGGCGCCACCCAGCGTTTCATTGTCAATCTGTTCGCCAATGGCCGCTTTAACAAGGTAAGGGCCAGCTAAATAAATTGAGCCGTTGCCTTCAACCATTAAAGTTTCATCACT
>JANLXV010000511.1:0-2780 GCA_031365305.1 Chitinophagaceae bacterium | reverse complement strand
CACTTATTTTTGAAAACCCAATGCGTTTACGATAATTTACTGGCACTTCAATAATTTTCATTTTCAATTTAGCTGCTTTCAATTGCATTTCCACTGTCCACCCGTAAGTCGTGTCCTGCATATTTATTTCAACCAACTTATCATAGCGTATTGCTCTAAAAGGTCCCAGGTCGGTGTATTTAATATTATATATCATCTTCAATAATCTTGTTGCCAGCCAATTGCCAAAAACCTGTTGCGGTGTCATTGACCCTTTCTCTTTTTTACCCAATGCTCTTGAGCCAATCACCATATCCATTCCATTTATAATTGGCTGAATTAATAAAGGCATCTCTTCCGGATGATCTGAATAATCTGCATCTATAAAAACCACAATGCCGGGTTGTGGTTGCAATTGTTTAATGTAGTCAATTCCTTTCAGGCAGGCAAAGCCATAACCCGGTCTTTCTTCGTGAAGTACCGTTGCCCCTGCATTTCGTGCATTTATGTCGGTAGCATCGTTTGAATTATTATTTACAACAATTACTTCATCAACCAATCCTTCCGGAATTTCGTTCACTACTTTGGCTATTGAATTCTCTTCGTTATACGCCGGGATGATGACAACTATTTTGGGGTTATAAAGCAATGTCTGCAGGTGTTTTTCTGGTTTTAAAAATCTTTTCTTTATTAAATATTCTGTTGTACATGGTCTTTTATATGTGTATTTTAAGATACTTTTTTTAGATAGTAAAAGATTTTAATGACCTGTAAGGTTATATGCCAAGATCGTTTCAAACGGGAAGGCTGTCGCTACTTAGTCTACTTGTTTTTCCGCTTCAAAAACTTAATGAAAATACAGTTGGGCTTATCTTATAATCCTCCAATTGCATTTTGTTTACTTTCGATCAAACTCAAAATAAAAACCATTGCAAAGCCAATAGTTGCCATTATGAATAAGGGCACTGTCGCAAAGTTTTTCAAATGAATTGCTGCCGCAATACCGAACAGAAAATAGATGGCAAGCAGCCCTTCCGTTATTGTTACCCAGCTAATAATTATCTGACTATACTTATTTGACCAGACTTTTTTTTCAGAAGGATTCAAATTGAATTTCGGGGTTCTAATAAATACTGTTTTAATACCTGCATAACCTTGCAAAATACCGAATGCATTGCTTAGAGAGATGCCAATAAATAAGGAAACAAAAAGTGGGAATTGGACCAAAAACCCCAGGAACTTATGGATAAAATTTCCTGCGGTATTTTTTAAATAAGAGATCAAATAATGTAAAACGTAAATGAAAAAACAAATGTAAATAACAGTACCAGCTTTAAAAAAAACATTATATGCGGGATAATATTCTTTAATGTAAATAACAGGGACGGCAAGAGTAACGCAGGTAATAATACTTACAAAGCCTAAGCTGTAAATCAGGTGAAATGCACCGTGCCATTTTACAGCAAAAGGATGATTAGATAAAAGCAGTACTCGTAAGTTTTTTCTTGCTGTTTCAGCGCCCCCTTTTGCCCAGCGAAATTGCTGCGTTTTAAAAGCACTCAAAACAGGTGGTAATTCCGCCGGGGCGGTTACATTTTCAAGATATATAAACTTCCATCCTTTTAGCTGTGCCCTGTAACTAAGGTCAAGATCTTCGGTTAACGTATCTGCCTGCCAGTTTCCGGCATCAATTATACATGCCTTACGCCATACACCCCCTGTACCGTTAAAATTTATAAAATACCCGGCAGCATTTCTTGCTGACTGCTCAATGCTAAAATGGCCATCAAGCGCAATAGCCTGTAAACGTGTTAACAGCGAAGATTTCTTATTGATGTGGCCCCATTTTGTTTGCACCATCCCTACTTTTTTTTCGTTAAAATAAGGAAGTGTCTTTTGCAAAAAATCTTTTAAAGGCAGAAAGTCGGCATCAAAAATGGCAATGAATTCTCCAGTTGCAAGCTCTATTCCATGTTTCAAAGCGCCTGCTTTAAAACCCTCCCTGTTAGCTCTCCTGATATGGTGAATATTAATATTTTTTTGTTGCAAGGCAGCCACTTTACTCCCTATGACTAAGGATGTTTCATCGGTTGAATCATCAAGCACCTGTATCTCTAACTTACCGGGATAATAGGTAATGGCGGCTACTGCCTCAATTAATCTTTCGGCTACATAAAGTTCATTATAAACAGGAAGCTGTATGGTTACAAAAGGTTGGGTATCTTCTGCGGAAGGCGTGTTCTTTTTTTTCCTGAATGTAATAAGGTAATGATAAATTAAGTGGGCATCTGTAAGGCTGTGCAGGAACACAAAGCAGAGGGAAAGCCCATATAATACAACAAGTACACCCACTGCCAAATCTAATATCATATCAAATTTACAATAAGGTATTTACAAGTGTACGGTTATATTGTTATTACCAATGGAGATGGGCTTGTCACTAACACGTCCTTCTTCTTTGCCATTCTCCAATTTCAACACACCACGGGGGCAAACTGACGCACATACTCCACAACCCACACAGGAAGCCCGTACAATGTTCTGCCCTTTTTGTGCATAGGCACGAACGTCAATGCCCATTTCGCAAAAGGTAGAACAGTTGCCGCAGGATATACATTGACCGCCGTTTGTGGTTATCCTGAATTTTGATTTGAAACGTTGAAATAAACCAAGCACCGCAGCCATAGGGCAACCAAACCTGCACCAAACCCTTGAACCCATAATGGGATAAAATCCAACGCCGATCACACCTGAAAATATAGCGCCAATAAGGAAGCCATACCACTGTGCAAACGAGCCGG
>JANLXV010000460.1:0-7633 GCA_031365305.1 Chitinophagaceae bacterium | reverse complement strand
ATTGGATTTTAAAGCGGGACTAGATTTCTATCTGGGTCCCTTTTTTATTTTTATCCCTTTTTAAAATTATTTTTAAGATATTTTACCCTAAAGACTTAGTGATACGGAGCCATCAGGATATATCTTTATTTTTTCTTCATTTTGAAGAAAATCCAGCACTTTCCAAAGCTTGGTTGGTTTAAAATGCTTCAGTTGAATAAAGACCTCATTGAGCGAGACCGGCTTTTTCCCAATACTGTTTAACAATTCATATTTTATATTTTCAAATTCCTCAACAGATATAATAAGTTTTTTTTGATTAAGGCAATTATCACAAATGCCACATGGCTTTATAGAAAAATCATTAAAGTAGTTTCCAATTACCTGGCTTCTGCATACATGCTTTATTTCAATAAACTCTATCATGGCTTTTAACCTGCTTTCATAAGCCTGTTTTCTTTTGTTTAGATTAGTGCTGTCAATTTTAAGATCAGTCACAACTGCCCTGTTATGTAAAAAAATGATTTGTGGTATATCTTTTTGAGGACTGTAGTCAATTATCCCAAAACCTTGTAGTTTTTGCAGTCCATTTAAAACATCCTTTTCGCTTAAATTAATAAAGATTGCAAGCTGGTTGATATTTAAAAAAGCTGGGTAATCAAATATGCCTTCATGGGTTCTAAGCAAACCTTTAATAATAGGCGACAATTCCGAAGACGTTGTTTCAAATGCCTCAAGTTCATTTTTTGTTGTAGTAAAAACCGCCGTCGCAGGTTTATAAAATTGTTCACTGTAATTCAGCAAATTTTCCTGCTCAAGTATTTTTATGGCGTTTAGTGTTGCAATACTGCCAAGATTAAATTTTTTTATAAAATCTAAAATGTCAAAATCGAAAGACATTCCTTCTCCGCCGCCTGCGGCGAGCTGAAAATAATTGGCCAGGCTTTTATAAACACTTTTTATTTCGGCGATTGGCGGATACTTTAGATCGGTTTGTTTTTTAAGTTCTTTGATGTCGTTATCATGATAAAGCAAAACTGCATAGGCTTTTTTTTCATCCCGGCCAGCACGGCCTGCTTCCTGGTAATAATTTTCCAAAGCATCCGGTACATCATAATGGACAACAAACCTTACCTCACTTTTATCAATACCCATCCCAAACGCATTTGTACAAACCATTATCCTGGTTTCATTTTTGATCCAGCTTTCCTGCCTTGTCATTCTTATTTGATGCGGTAAGCCTGCATGATAAAAACCCGCATTTATGTTGTTCATCTGCAAAAGTTCGGCAATCTCTTTTGTTCGCTTTCTTGTTTTACAATACACAATTCCACTGCCAGGCACTTTGGAACATATCTCTATTAATTTATTTTGTTTGGAGGCATGGTTAAAAATGCTGTAAGAAAGATTAGCTCTTTCAAATGATTTTTGAAAACGCTTTTGCTTATTGCCGAAATGTAATTGTTTGCATATATCATCCTGCACCTCTTTGGTTGCAGATGCTGTAAGCGCTAAAACTGGTACCGGGGTTTTTAATAATTCCCGTATCGCACTTATTCTTAAATATGGCGGGCGAAAATCGTAACCCCACTGCGAAACACAATGGGCTTCATCAACAGCAATGCTGTTGATGTTAAAGAGGGGCAAATATTCCAGGAAGAGATCTGATTCAAGCCGTTCAGGCGAAACATATAAAAATTTAAAATTGCCATAGGCAGCATTCTGCAATGTTTTCTTCAACTCAATAAAACCCATGGCTGAATTAAGAGAAAGCGCATGGATACCAAGCCTTTTCAAATTTTCAACCTGGTCTTTCATCAACGCTACCAAAGGACTAATCACCAAACAAATGCCTGGTAGTGCTAACGCCGGCACCTGGAAGCAAATGGATTTGCCGCCACCTGTAGGTAAAATAGCGAGGGTATCATTGCCTTCTAATACAGAAGATATAATATCCTGCTGCATACTTCTGAAAGTATCATAGCCCCAATATTCTTTTAATATTTTATGTAGATTTTCCGTGATACAACGATACTAAATATCTGAAATGAAATGATGGATGATGATTTGTAAAGTGACTTCCTGATCGTCAGACCAGTTTTTTCCAACGCAGGCGTACAGAATTAGCGGCCAGCACCACGTCGCTAAAACCCATTGCCAGGGCAGCGAAGCCAGGTGTTAATATGCCAAAGGCAGCTACAGGTATGGCAATAACATTATAAATAAAAGCCCAGAATAAATTTTGGCGAATGGTTAGGAATGTTTGTTTGCCAAGAGAAAACGAAAAAGGCAGTTTCTTTAAACCATTGCCAATAAGTACCAGTTGCGCATGTTGAACTACTATGCCCGATGCATCGCCTAACGAAATGCCAATGGTAGCTTTAGCAAGTGCTGCGGCATCATTAATGCCATCACCTATCATGGCGGTAGGCGCTTTAGCATTTAAGCCGGAAACAACATCCATTTTTTGTTGAGGAGATTGCTCAGCATAAATATTTTTAATACCCAATTCATCAGCTATCGTTTTACATTTATCAAACTTATCACCGCTTAAAAGATAAGTTGTTATGCCTCTTTTTTCAAAGTAATCCACAACGTCTTTTGCTTCTTCTCTTATGTCATCTTTAATGTCAATCCAGCCGAGCGAGGCATTGTTTTTTGTGAGTGATAAGTGATGCTTATCGTTTTGGCCTGTAAAAGCAGACGAGCCTAACTTGTATACATTGCCGGAAGTATCAATTGCCTTTATACCTGAACCTTTGAGCTCCTCAATTGTTTTCCAGCGTATGGAGTTGTTAGTGGTTCGCCAGGCTTGCGTTATACTTTTTGCAATGGGGTGATTGGATATTTTTTCCATCGAAAAACAAATGTTCTTAAACTCTTCCTCAGCCATATTTTCAAATCCATAGCCTGCGATTTTAAACTTTCCATTTGTAAGCGTACCTGTTTTATCGAAAACTACCTGCCTGATGTCCTTAAATAATTCGAGATTTTTGGCGTCTTTAAATATTATGCCGTTTCTAACGCCTCTGCCCAACCCAACAGCAATGGCAGCCGGTGTAGCCAGGCCCATGGCGCAAGGGCAGGCTATAACCAACACGGCTATCCCACGCATCAAAGCTTCTCCAAATGGTACAGCGCTAAAATAATTTATAAGAACAGTTATAAGAGATAGCAGAAGAATTGTGGGGACGAATATTGCGCTGATACGATCTGCGAGTTGCTGCAGCTTTGGCTTTTCGGACTGTGCCTGTTTTGCTAAAAAAATAATTTTTGATAGAATAGAGTCATCGTCGGCAGCAGTTACCTGGGCCTTTATATTGCCATCTTCCAAAATACTGCCACCTATCAAAAGATCCTTCGCATTTTTTTTAACCGGTAAACTTTCGCCTGTGAGCAAGGCTTCATTTAACAGCCCTGAGCCACTCAAAATTTTACAATCTGCAGGCACCTGCTCACCCGATTTTATAAGAATGAGATCACCTGATTTTAAATAACGGCTTTCTACCGGAAAAATATTTTCGTGGTATTGGTCATCAAAGGCAATCATATTTGCCATTGGTGTTTGGTTTGCGGCTAATAGATTTAAAGATTGCTGCGTGGTTTGTATGGCCTTATCTTCCATCCAATAGCCTAAAAAAACAAGCGTGATAATTGTGGCGCAGGATTCAAAATATAAATAGGTTTCACCAAGATTTAAAACGGTGCCAGCAAGGCTGTAGGCAAATGCTGCAAATGCACCCAAGGCAATCAGCACATTCATATTTGGTACACCTCCACGAATACTTTTTATAGCACTTACGCCAAAATACATCATACCCAATACAAATACCGGCAAGCAAATCAGCATTTGAACCCAGCCATTCATTAGCCAATGAATATGTACCGGTAACATGTGCAGCATTAAAACCGAAGTAAAAGGCAGGCAAAACAAAAATTTTTGCAGCGGCGTATCAAGCAATTTTCTCTTGACAACTCTTGTATGATCTAAAACCTGGTAACCTAATTTTTCAATACCTTTTTTTAGTGTTTTATCATCTGTTGCTTTATCTGCATTAAATGATACACTACCGTCAATAGCATTTACAGATACATTTTGCAGCCCCTGTTTATTAAGATATTTTGAGATGCTTAAGGCACAATTAGTGCACGTCATGCCGCCAACTTTCCAGTTAATTTGTAGCTCTTCAGTATTCACCTGGCAAAATTACACTATAGTTTTTTTGTTTAGCTTGTTGGTAAATTTGTAAAGCGTTAAATTAAATTACCGGCATGGTTAAAAAATTTTCTTTAGAGGATATTGAAGATATGGCTAATCAATTTCTTACATCCATTTCTGCATATAAAGTAGCAGTGTTTTATGGTGAAATGGGTGCGGGGAAAACTACTTTTATTCATGCGGTATGCAGGCTTTTGGGTGTAAAAGATAACATGTCCAGCCCAACCTTTCCATTAATAAATGAATATAGTACCATCACCGGTAAAAAAATATATCATATAGATGCCTACAGGCTTAACTCTATGAAGGAAGCTATTGATGCGGGCATTGAAGAAAGTATTTACAATTGCGATTACTGTTTTATAGAATGGCCACAAATTATTGAGCCAATTTTACCCGGTAAAATGCTGGAAATATTTCTCGGAAAAATAGATGACAATACACGGCAAATAAGTACTAAAGTTGCAAACGATCATATCAGATTAAAATCTTAATTTTCATAACACGCTCCCAGGCACAAATGCTTTCAATATAAAAATATGGCCTCATCAAAACCTTTTGTGTCCCCGTCATTTTCGTATGAAACACTCGAAGAAACGCTTGATATAAAACCCAGGGAAGCCCAGTTATTCATAGGTATTCCAAAGGAAAATTCTTTGCAGGAAAACAGGGTAGCGCTTACGCCTGAAGGTGTGGCGGTGTTAGTTACCAATGGCCACAGGGTTGTTATAGAATCTAAAGCAGGCTTGGGTGCAAGCTATACTGATAAAGATTATAGCGATGCCGGCGCTAAAGTAGTTCCATCAAAAAAACAGGTTTTTGAAAGCGACATTTTAGTTAAAAGTGCGCCTGTTTGTGAAGATGAAATGGATCTGCTTAAGCCGAATCAATTCATTATTTCTCCAATTCATCTTTCATTAATGAAGCAGGAAATTTTAGAGAAGATGATGGAGCAGAAGATCACTGCATTGAGCTTTGAAAACTTAAAAGACGGCAGCGGCCACAACCCTATAGTTAGAAGTATGAGTGAAATTGCCGGCAGTGCGGTAATGCTTATTGCGGGCCAGTATTTAAGCAATGCCAACAATGGTAAAGGTGTTTTGGTGGGTGGAATTTCAGGCATACCGCCTACCAAAGTTATTATTATCGGCGCCGGAATAGTAGGCGAATATGCTGCCCGTACTGCACTTGCCATGGGCGCAAGCGTGAAGATTTTTGACAATAGTATTTACAGGTTAAAGCGATTACAGAATAATATTGGCGTGAGATTATACACGTCTGTTATAGAACCCAATATCCTTTCCAAACAATTAAAAACCTGTGATGTTGCCGTTGGCGCACTGTCTTCAAGTGGCGGACGTACGCCTATTGTTGTGAGTGAAGAAATGGTTAGCCGGATGAGGCCGGGAAGTGTTATTGTAGATGTAAGCATTGACCATGGCGGTTGTTTTGAAACGTCAGATGTCACCAATCATAAATCACCTGTTTTTGAAAAATATGAGGTGATACATTATTGCGTACCTAATATACCGAGCGGCTTTGCCCGTACAGCAAGTCAATCTATAAGCAATGTATTAATGCCTTTGTTATTAGAGATGGCCGATGATGGCGGTTTCGAGAACATGGTATGGCATAAATTAAATATCCGCAGCGGTATTTATTTATTTAAAGGGGCACTTACCAATTTCCACCTTAGTCAAAAGTTTGACTTAAAATTTACCGATCTTAATTTATTAATTGCCAGCAGAAGATAGAGACGATTTCAGGGTGTTCATATTAATGATATGATCACAAAAATCATATTCTTCCTTAATATTGCTGCTGATGATAAGCAGCCTGTTTGTAGTATGATCTTGTATAAGTTGTTTGTAAAGATTTATGCCTTCAACATCAAGATTATTGGTAGGCTCATCCAATAAAATAACAGGAACATCACTTAATAAAGCTATCGCCAACCTTACTCTTTGCTTCATGCCGCTGCTGAAATTCCTGATCTGTTTATTGGCAGCAGGTTCAAGATTTACTTTTTTACAGATGTCTATTAAAGCAAAACCAGGTATCCAGTTTTTTAAGCTTTCATGAAATTTTAGAAATTCGAGCAAGGTCATTTCTTCTAAAAGATCGAGATAAGGAGCAGCCAGGCTGATGTGTTTATACACTTTTTCGGGGGGTATATCCAAGTAAGTAATTTTTCCTTCGCTGTGCGTGGTTGATCCTGCAATAATTTTAAGCAATGTAGATTTGCCGGAACCGTTTGGGCCGGTTATAGCGTAAGAAGATCCTTTAATAAACTGATAGGAAAAATGACGGAAAATCCAATCCCGGTTATAACGCTTGCCAACATCCTGCAAGCTAATTTTCATCAGCCATTACTTTTGAGTCGAGCTTGATAATACCCTTCTGGCTGCCGCGAATAAAATTTAAAATATTATCTCTTTCCAGGCTTGAAGGCAGTTCATCTTCTATATGGCCAAGCGCCTGCGAGGTATTCATGTTTTTTGTATAAAGCAACCTGTAGATGTCCAGTATCTCATTAACTTTTTCTATAGAAAAACCACGGCGCTGCAGACCTACAGAATTTACACCTACATAACTTAAAGGATTTCTTCCTGCTTTTATAAATGGCGGAACATCTTTTCTTATTTCAGTATGCCCTGCAATATAAGTGTGCGCTCCTATCCTGGCGAATTGAATGGCTGCTGCAAGACCGCCAAGAATGGCATGGTCGCCTATCTCTACATGACCCGCAAGCTGTACACCATTTGCAAGTATTACATGATCGCCTATTGAACAATCATGCGCCACATGCGTATAGGCCATTAATAAACAATGCGAGCCAATTTTAGTAGTCCATTTATCTTTTGTGCCCCTGTTGATAGTAACACTTTCTCTTATAGTAGTACTGTTACCTATCTGTACGGTTGTTTCCTCTCCCACAAATTTTAAATCCTGTGGTATCGCACCAATTACCGCACCCGGAAATATTTTGCAGTCATTACCGATATGCGACCCACACATGATAATAGAGTGCGACATGATGTGCGATCCATCTCCCACTGATGTGCCGGCTTCAATAACTGCAAATGGATCCACCTTTACGTTATTCCCGATCTTAGCTGCAGGATCAATATAGGCAAGATTACTAATCATAGTGAGGGTTTGGGTCGTTTTACTATTTGTGCAACAAGCACAGCTTCTGTTACCAGTTTATCACCAACATAAATGGTTCCTTTCATTTCACAAATGCCTCTTCTTATCGGATGAAGTAATTCCATTTTTAAGATCAGCGTATCGCCGGGCACAACTTTTTGTTTGAACTTACAACTTTCGATCTTTAAGAAATAAGTATCATACTTATCTTCAGAATTCCGTGGTATGGCAATAAAGCCTCCGGCCTGTGCCAAAGCTTCAGCCAGTAACACGCCTGGCATCACA
>JANLXV010000442.1:0-2385 GCA_031365305.1 Chitinophagaceae bacterium | reverse complement strand
TAAGAGGTGAGTTTGTAAAGAAGAGATAGTTTTGAATTCTTTTTCTCTATATACCTGTGCAGAGCAAATGCTGTACATTTATCTCAATAAATTTTTAATTTGAATAAGAGTACAGAAAGCACTCCCCTGGTTGGTATTATTATGGGTAGCGACAGCGATCTTGCAATAATGCAGGCGGCTGCGGATGTTTTAAAATCTTTTGATATTCCGTTTGAACTCACAATAGTTAGCGCTCACCGTACACCTGACCGTATGTTTGAATATGCGTCATCAGCTAAAGCAAAGGGCTTGAAAGTTATAATTGCCGGAGCCGGTGGCGCAGCACATTTACCAGGTATGGTGGCATCATTAACCACATTACCGGTTATTGGAGTGCCGGTAAAGTCTTCAAATTCATTAGATGGATGGGATTCTATATTATCAATTCTTCAAATGCCGAATGGTGTACCTGTAGCAACAGTAGCGCTTAATGCTGCTAAAAATGCAGGCTTGCTTGGGGCACAAATTATAGGCACTTTTGATAATGTAGTTAGTGAGAAACTATCTGACTATAAAAAACAAATGGAAAAAGAAGTGCTTGAAAAAGCGGAACGAATGAAATCTTAATTGTCCGGTTGTTCTGATTCTACAATTGCAAAACCGTCATTAAAGACAGCAGAATTATTATAGAGCAGGTGTATAAATGTTGCGCCATACCTTGCGTAGTAAGGCAAAAAATTATCAATCCTTTCCTGGAGTTGCCCGTGCGGAAATAACATTGATTTTAATTTTGAGATCTGTCGCTGTTCTGCTTCAAACTTTCTTTTTTCAGCCTTCAGCATTTTCTTTTCTAAAACATTTAAAGCGTTCAAAGCCGTTGCCTGTAAAGCTTCTACATGGTGATGCAAGGTGACATCAATATTTTTTACCACAGTTTTAATATCGTTATAAGCATCGGTAACCTGTTGCTTTTCTAAAGATAAATAGACCTGATTCCTCGTTTCTCTTTTCACCCAGGCAGATAACAGATCAGCTTCCGGTTTAAAAAGATCGGGGCTTGTGAATTGCAATTTTTGCTGAAGTGTCTTTGCTTTTTCACTAACCAATAAAAAAGAATTTCGCAACAACAACACGGGAAAAGGCACCTTATAATTTTCAAATAATTCTTTGAGCTCAAGCCAATAAGCCAACTCTCCACCACCACCGATAAAAGCGATGTTTGGCAAAATAGTTTCCTGGTATAAACCACGCAGTATAACATTCGGACTAAAGTGTTCTGGATGATTAGCTAATTCGGTTAGTACATCTTCTTTTGAAAATTTTATATCAGTATCATCTACATAGAAATTTTCTTTCTCAATAAACCTGTTCCTTAGGTCATCTTTAAAATAAAATAAATTAATATCCCGAGGCTGGGCCTGTACTTTATATTTTGCGGGAAATTGTTCTGCAGTTTTATTTACTATTTGCGAAGGTTTATTTTCAAGAAGATCATCTTTAAAAACCTGTTGCATTTTTTGTTTAAGTTCAGGTACATCTGCCAGCAAAACGATTAGACCGTAATTTTTAAACAATTCATTTACAAAAAGAAATGTGGCTTCTTGTATGCTTGTGCCTTTTACAAAAAACTTTGTAAGAAGTTCTTGTACTTCGCCGGCATATTTTAATCCTGAAAGTTGTGCGTTGATTTTTCGCACGATATCAATCAGCGACGCATCAACGAGCATCTTACCAACAGCTCCTTTTTGTTTTGTTTTCCATTCATGTTTTATACCATCAATATATACATGACCAAGTTCATCAAGATCGGCATCTTCGCTGCCCATATAATAAACAGGTACAAAGTGATTGTCGGTTAACGTTTCATTTAAATGATCAGCCAGTTTTATAGCGTGTAATATTTTGTAAATAAAGTATAGATGCCCTGTGAATATATTAGGTTGATGCGCCGTACAGATAGTGAACGTGTTTTCCTGCTTAAGCAATTCTATATTTGCCAGCACTTTAGCAGAAGTATCTGCACTTTGATATTGTTTTACTAAAACAATAAATGGAGTTTATTCGGCTGCAGACCCTAATTTGCCTAATGGTTTAAAAGATGTTCCTCGTTACGATCAAGGAAAAGCAATTCACGATTTACTTTTTACGGAAACTGCGTGGGCGACCTGAGATCGCAAGATCGATTGAGGCCGCGCCTCCTCCGGAGATCAAAAGTGCAAGGCACATGGCCAGAACCGACAGTGGATACGCGTAACCTTCCGGAGCGAGCAAGCCCGCTTGCCACTTGACACCGATGATTGCGGTTAGCATGACGCAGAAAATCAGGAAGGCGCCAACTCGTGTCAGCAATCCCAGCAGTAGCAATCCGCCTCCTATTAACTCAGCAAATGCGGCGGCTCCCATCCA
>JANLXV010000435.1:0-6127 GCA_031365305.1 Chitinophagaceae bacterium | reverse complement strand
AGATAAGCTATCACAGCAGCTTTTGTTGTATCATCAGGCATTCCGAAGCGGGATATAACCAATTCAAAAACACGTACGAGGTCTGTTTGCTGTATTTCAGATAAAGCGGTGTAATTAATTCCCTGCAATGTAGCGAGCATTTGATTTTTATCGTTTACATTACCCTTGTGAGTTAATGCTATACTTGCTTCGGTAAGAATCACCGGATCTTTTTCAGTAAGTGCTCTTTGCTTCCATTCATTTACAGGCTGATGTTCAATTGCGATGCGTGCAGCATATCTGATAAACCTGTCGCTATTTTTTAAATAAGGCCATACAAAATCTACAGCACCGGCCTTGGGAGCACCATGATATTCCTCCAGCTTCCTGCGTATCTTCTGATCTTCGGTCAAAGCCGGTGCAACCAAAGCTTCTGTGTTTTCTTTGTTATTACCATAATAAACACGGTACAGATCAGACTCCAGCCTGCGGCCGCCTGTCAAAAAATATAGAGCACCATCAGGGCCAATAACACCATCTGTTAAAGGCAATGGCGAACCAGAAATAAACTCTTCTCCTTTTGCTTCATAAGAGGCTCCCTTTGGCTCAAGATGAATAGCGTAAATAATACCGAAACTCCAATCGAAAGCAAATATAGATCTGCGGTATTTTTCAGGAAATCTTGAATCGCTTCCATATACCACATTTGTTGGCGAGCCCTGGCCAATGTTTAATAACGAAGGTAAATTATCAGGAAAAACAGGCGACCATTTATCAGTACCGGGACGCCAGCCAAATTCAGCGCCACTGGTAACGTGGCAGATACGTGTTGGGCGATACCATGGAGAGCCAATATCCCATTCCATATCTGAATCATAGGTAAACAAATCGCCTGCATCATTAAAGGCCATGTCAAAAGGATTGCGAAACCCTGAAGCAATCAACTCCCAATTTGAGCCTACAGAATCAATATGTGCAATCCATCCGCCGTGCCAGTTAACTGTGTTATCATGGCCGTTAGGATCTTTTATTAAAGGCAGCAAATTATCAATTTTACCATCAGGAAAATTCCGGAAAGCATTCATCTCTGGTATATCAGTAAAGTTACCGGCAATAACATACAGTGATTTTTTATCGGGTGACATTACGATGCTGTGCGGACCATGTTCACCTTCGCCATTTAATTTTTTTAATAAGGTTAATTTATCGAATGTGTCATCGCCATTAGTGTCTTGTAAACGATAGAGACCGCTTCCTTTTCCAAAGGCACTATCACTATCATGATTGATCATAACATACAAACTATTGAATGCCCAAAGCAAACCATGTGCATAACCAATACTTACTTTTTTCTTAGCAGTATCTGCGGCTCCGCCTGTTTGTTCAGGAATATCTAATCTTTCTATTTTGATTTTTGTAATTGTATCACCAATCTCCGGAACCTGCATTCGGTAAATCGCTCCGTATTGATCAGAGGCGATAAGACGGCCTTTATCATCGAACGTCATGGAGACCCATGAACCTTCTCCATTTTCGGAAGGGCCATACAAATGATCTGCATGAAAGCCGGCCGGCAATTTAAGATTGGCGATTTTTGGATCCGAAGAGAGCACTGACGCCGACTCTGATTTATCAGTGTTTTTGCATGAACAAATGAAGAGAATAAAAACTAAACATGTTGTGAATAAAGAAGGCCTTGTACGAAAAATTATTGGATAAAAATAGTTGCAATCAATCATAATTTAGTAGGTTATAGCAAGTGTAATTAAACAATCCAATTTATAGAACAATTATAATTCAAAAGTTGGAAAGTATATTCTATGTTTTTCCAAACAATTCAAATCAGCTTATCCAGCCAGTCAGGGGTTGTATAAACAGACGTTCCTCACATTATGCGCATCTTCAGGTATACCGAATGCATGGTAAATAGTTTGATGTACCTGGTTCCTTCGTATCCTTGTCTTGCCACTAAAGTAATATAATCTCTACAGAGATTGCATAAACAGGATGTCTTCGTTAATGTATCAAATTTGATTTGCAACTCTTTGAAAAGGTTCAATTATCACAACTTCTGGCCGGACGTTTTTCCTAAGGAAAATTTTCTATTGCTAAAAACACTGCAGAGTGTTATTTTTTATTATTCTAAAATATGTAATTGACCCGATTTGTCTCCGGAATAGTTCTATCGCGGTCAAATATTTTTTGAGACGTTCACTCTACTGTATTAGCTTTGAGATTGTTGATAATTTAGAAGCCAGTTTAGATAGCTTTAAAGCGGTTATTGCTTCTTTTGGGTTAATAATGCTGTTAATGTCGGTTTTTCTTAACAGCTGTCTTTACAGGTGATGTAACGTAAAGTGGATTGAGATTGAAAATAAATATTTCAAAGTGAGGTTGGTAACATTTCTATTCGTCTTTAAATACTAAGACGCAAAATTTTTTACTTCACTTACTATCCTTTTACAAGATTTTCCTGGTTTTTGACTAGTACAATTTTATGTCGTTATTAAGAGCCGACAAACACCTCATGAAAATATAGCCATGTATTGTTTTTAATAATAACCTTACTATTTTTGTTTTTGGAATTTCTATTGTGAACATGAAAATGAAGAAGTATGGAAGAAACCCCAATGTTGTTTCCAATTACTCCAACGGAGTTTTGGAAACGAATCAGAAGTATAATTGATGACGTAATCGCTGACAAATTAAGTCAGCGAATTTCCCAACAAAGTAGCCCGCATTTACCTGAAAAAGCTTTATTAAAAGCCAGCGATGTTTGCGATATTTTCCAGGTATCAAGACCCACGCTTTACCAGTGGCTCAAACAAGAAAAGCTCAAAAGTTTTAAGATCAAATCACGACGATATTTTGCCCGCACTGATATCGAAGATGTTATTCGTCAGGACGGCATTACAAAAAAAAAGACTGATCATTTCTAAATAATTCGGTGCTTCAAAATTGTTTCAGAAAACAAAACTTGCCTGATATAATAAGCTAATGATTTATGATTTTTATTCTATAAATGATTAGATGTTAAGAGTGTTTTTTGTTGTACCATGGACTAAGAATGGTTCTGCTTCGAAGGTTTTTTTTTCCTTCATTAGCTACCTCAATGTTGGCAAAAAGAGGGTAGACACCCTGACAAATTTTCTGATACAAAAGTGAATTTTCTATGTATAAAAAGAGTTAGTAATAAGTGGCAAAGCGAAAGCCCCTGACCTTTATTTTAGTCGATAGGAGATTGTAAAAAATCGCAACGTAGCAAGAAAAAAGGCGTTTAAAAATTTACACAACGAATCAAAAATTTCAACAAAATAAAAGCGAGACAATTATGTAGTTGCTGCATTTTTAAATGCTTAAGACAAGGGCGAGTAGTGGTTCATTATTTTATTTAGAAAGTTGCAAGGAATGCTTTCAAGACTTGATAAAGGAAAAGGTGCTTTTTAGTCTTGCACCGGCTAGATGTTCAATTGTCTGACAATTGGCTTTTGACCCTTACTCCGGAGTCGTAAGGTCTGCATATGGAAAGCAAGTATTATAAGAGATAAAAAGGAATTTAGATAATGATAAAGTGCGGGAGATATGAAGCAGAGAGAAAAAGCAGTTTACACAAAACGGGTAACAGTACGCCTCAGACCTACAGAATTTGAACGCCTGAAGACGGAATTCAAAAAATCAACTTGCCGAAAATTTAGCGATTACTTAAGGCAAATTATGCTGGCAAAGCCGGTTACAATTTTGCATCGGAACGCAACAGCCGATGCCTTTCTGACAAAGATGATAGGATTGAAAAACGAACTTTCAGCTGTAGGTAAAAACTTCAATCAGTTAGTCAAAAAACTACAGTCACTTGACCATATCTCTGACATAAAAATGTGGGCTGCATTGAATGAAACTTCAAAGAAAATTTTGGAGCAAAAGGTCGAAGAGATCCGTCAAAAATTGTATCAAATCTATGAGCAATGGTTGCAAAAATAACAACACCCGCCAGCGTCAACCGGGCACTAAATTATAATGAACAAAAGCTAAAGACAGGGAAGGCAGAATGTCTGTGTGCAGTAAACTTTTTGAGCGAAGCTTATGAGCTAAATTTTCATCAAAAGCTGCAACGTTTTGAACACCTCAATGCCTTAAATCAAAGAGCTAAGACCAACACCTTGCACATCTCTTTAAACTTTGACGCAGAAGATAAACTTAGCAAGGAAAAGCTGATTGAAATCGCTTCTGATTACATGGATAAAATTGGTTTTGGCGCCCAGCCTTACCTCGTCTACCAACACCAAGATGCCGGTCATTCCCATCTTCACATTGTCACCTCAACCATTCAGCTTGATGGCAAAAGGATCGACACTTTTAATATCGGAAAGAACCAATCTGAACGGGCAAGGAAAACAATCGAACAGGAGTATAATCTCGTCAAAGCTGAAAGTAAAAAGCAGCAGGTTAGCGCCCAAAATATTAAAAATAGTTTTGAGCAAAGCCGTGTAACAGCATCAAAAGTTCAGTATGGAAAGATGGAAACAAAACGGGCTATTCAAAATGTTTTAGATGCCGTGATTGGACAATATAAATACAGCTCACTGCCAGAATTAAACGCTGTTCTCAAACAATATAATGTGATGGCTGACCGCGGCACAGAAAATTCAACAACATTTAAGAAGGAAGGGCTTTATTATCGTGCGCTTGATGACAACGGAAATAAAATTGGTGTGCCAATCAAAGCCAGTCTCTTTCACCAGAAGCCAACTCTAAAGTTCTTAAAACAAAAATTTGAAGCCAACGAACCCTTAAAATTATCATGTAAACAACGTTTAAAAGTGGCTATAGATTTAGCGCTTTATAAGCGAGGTCATACATTAAGTTCTTTAGAAAAAGCGCTGCAAAAAGATGCTTTACAAATGGTGATCAGAAGCAATGAGGAAGGCGTTATTTATGGACTTACCTATATTGACTATAAAAATAAAGTTGTTTTTAATGGCAGTGATTTAGGAAAAGAATATAGCGCTAAAGGCCTCATCGAGCGTCTTAATCAAACCAATATTGGAACACCTGAAAATTCTTTTAATCAGAATCCCAAACAAAACGAGTTGTCTTTTTATCCAGTGAATGAACCGACACATTTAGCTGGTGAAAAAGAAGAAAGCAGTACCATTGAAAAAACTATGGACATTCTTATGAGTCCAAATAACGAAACTAATTTCGTACTTAACCAACTCCTGCGGAAAAGGAGAAAAAAGAAAAAGCCTGGGCTACATTTGTAATGCAAATAGATTGCGCCTGATTATCACAATTTTGAAATTGTGACGCATTGCGTCACGAATTAAAATGGAATGCATTGAGTACCATTTCAGTTCATCACTATAGTAAGTTATCACAATCATGTCATTCGCTCCAGGCGACTATTTTATAGCGTCAGATCACTATTTGAATCAGGCTTCCAGATTGTAGGCTTAGAATTTGCAGCGTAATTCAAAAATTTAAAATCAGTATTTTCAAATATTTTAACTCAAATTAAATACTTAAAAAATGAGAAGACTTCCAGTCTACCTTCTATTAGATACTTCTGGTTCAATGACGGGCGAACCAATTGAAGCTGTGAAAAATGGCGTACAGGTTATGATCAGTTCATTACGCCAAAACCCACAAGCTATTGAAACTGCTTTTATCAGCATTATCACTTTTGATAGCGTGGCCAAACAGGTTGTACCACTTACTGACCTGGCTTCTTTTCAAATGGTCGACATAAAGGCAACCGGCACAACTTGTCTCGGCGAGGCCCTGCAGGTCGTTTCAAAGTGCATTGATGTTGAAGTTGCTAAAACAACAGCTGAACAAAAGGGCGATTGGAAGCCATTGGTGTTTATTATGACAGATGGCATTCCAACTGATGACTGGCAGGTAGGTCTTGAAGAATTTAAAAAGCGCAAAACCGCATACACCGTTGCCTGTGCTGCAGGAAGCAGTGCTGATGCTGAACTTTTAAAGCAGATCACTGAAAACGTTGTTAGTCTTGATACTGCCGATAGCCAAAGCATTGCAAAATTCTTTTCATGGGTTTCTGCGTCTATTGGCGTTACCTCTACCAAAGTGGAAGATGCCGGTAAAGAAGTTACTGGTCTGGATCAATTACCACCACCGCCAGCTGAGC
>JANLXV010000352.1:0-4271 GCA_031365305.1 Chitinophagaceae bacterium | reverse complement strand
AAAGATAAAGAAGACACTGCCAGTGATCTCTCTAATCTTATCGTATCTGCAGATTATGCAGAAGGTACCGACAAAGCCGGTGCGTCAATGGGGCACCAGGTATTAAGCGAAGCCATGATGGGTAAAAATTTAATGCAGTCGCTGGATTGTAAAGCCTGTCATAAGCTTGAAGAAAAATCAGTTGGGCCTGCCTATAATGATGTCTCTAAAAAATACCTGAAACAAACAGATGCTGTGGCTTACCTCGTGGGTAAAATACAAAAAGGGGGCGCCGGTGTGTGGGGCGAAGTGGCTATGCCTGCACATCCTGATCTGAAGGACAATGATGCAAGACAACTCGTGTCATACATCCTGTCTTTAAGTGCAGAAAAAATAAAATCACTGCCTGAAAAAGGGTCGCTTAATGCTACATTAAATAAACCGGTTAAGCCAGGTGGCAATCTATATATATCGGCATCTTATACTGATAGAGGTGGGAATAATATTAAGCCATTAACAGGCAGCAAAACGCTTACGTTGCGTAACAGCTCTTATGATCTTTCCGGCGTAAACACTATGGACGGGTTCAGCAAAATGTCTTACGGTGGACGTAACCTGATGCTTGTGCCCGCAAGCGGTTCATTTACGATAGATAGTATTGACCTTACTTCTATAAAAAGTATAGCAATGATGCTTGGCTGGCAGGCAGGGCCGTTATCGCCATCCAGCTTCGATGTTTATCTTGATAATGCCAATGGCAAAAAACTCGGTACAATTAATTTTGAAGGCGCACCTGCGGCTGTCCCTGGCGCAAAGCCTTCCGCAACGCCAAATATGAAAATGCTATCAGGCCCTGTTGAGCCTGTAACTGATGGCAAACTGCATAACGTGTATGTAGCTGTTAAAGCCAAAGACCCTAAGATGGGCGGCACAGCGGCGATAACTATGTTGCAGTTTATGCAGAAATAAATTGAATAATATTTGCTATAAAGAACCGGGTAAATAGCCCGGTTTTTTTATGGAGAGATTAGTTTTTGTCATCTTATAATTTAAATGATGAAATATTAAAGTATGGCTTTGAATGTCAAATAATGTGGTAAATAGAGCTGTAAGGTCACGACTTGAACAATGTTAGCATTAGGGATAAAAAAGTAAAGAATTTTAAGGATGAAGATAAATTTCAAAAAATACTTGCCTTTCGAAAGCTATATTTTGACAAGCAAACTATCTGTTGAAGAAGTTAAAAAACGTTTAGCTGAAAATATTGAACCAAAGCAATATTTTAGATTTCCTGCATTTATTAAAAAACCTTCAAGCAAGCCATACGAAGGAGAAATTTTAGTTGACACATTTATCATAAGCAGAATTATTAATTATGGAAACTCTTTCTTACCACTTATTACAGGCCGCATTTCAACATTTGTTGGTAAGACACAGATAAATATAAAAATGCGACCTATGATTTTTGTTTTGATATTTATTTCTCTTTGGCTGGGCATTGTTGGACTTTTCTGCTTAGGCATTGTTTTGACAGCTCTCTTTCAAATTCGACAGATTTTAGAAAATGGTTTTTCACCAATAATATTAATTCCTTTTGGCATGTTTCTTTTTGGTTATCTATTGACAACACTTGGCTTTAAAGCTGAAAGCAAAAATTCTAAAGAATTTTTAGCACGCTTGTTGGATGGAGATGAAAGCATTTAAAAGTAATTTATTGCCGGCCAAACGTGTTTCTTTTGGCTAGGAAATATAAAAGTATTCGTTCAAACGAAAAATGTTTTATAGGGCACGAGCCATTAATCTGTAAATTTGTTTCAAACAAAATTTAGATGAAAGCCGAACAAATAAAAGAAAAACTTCATCACTATATAGAAACTGTAAACGAAAAAAAATTGAAAGCCATTTACACAATAGTGGAGGAAGATATTGAAGAAACTGTTGCTCTATGGAAAGATCAGGGATTTGTTGCAGAGTTGGAACGCAGAGAACAGGCATATCTGAAGGGAAATGTAAAAACATATTCTACACAAGAATCTGTGGAAAGAGCAGAAGAGGCAATTCGAAAAGTAAAATCAAAATAATTGCCTTATAACATTAAACTGCTTGAGGAAGCCGACAAAGAATTTAGTAATGCCGCGGTTTGGTACGAGAAACAAAGTCCGGGTCTTGGTGCAAGGTTTATAAGTGTCATAAAAAATAAGCTCAATCTCATTGCTAAATATCCTGAACGATACCCTAAGCGAAAAGGTAATTTTCGTGAAACACCTATCAAAACTTTCCCATATATAATTGTTTATACAGTTTATAAGAAAGAACAGGTAATTACTGTTTCTACAATTTTTCATGCGAAGAGAAATCCAAAGAGAAAATATAAAAAGAGATAACCTCCTTTCACACCCGGTCCTGTGCAGTTTTTTGTGCTTGTAACACAGCAGCAGTATCCTGGTATGAGTTACACAAAGTATGTTTAACTGATAACTCTAAAAACAAATTGCTGCACCTTCATCAACCCAACATCTTTCTTAAATAGTTATAACTGTTGGTAACATTTTGTAAAGGTTGTGGTGCGCCATCCTGCTCAACAAAACAGTATTTCATACCACTCTCTTTAGCGTTATCAAAAATGCGTTTAAAATCCACGATGCCTGTGCCTACTTCTGCAGGGTTCATCTTTTCTTTATCCAGGTCTTTCACATGCCATAACGGGTAGCGGCCGGGGTGTAGTTTAAACAGCTCAACAGGGTCCTGCTTGGCTTTGGTGGCCCAGGCAAGGTCTAATTCCATCTTCACCAAATCTTTGTCGGTGTTATTCAAAATATAATCAAAAGGCCGGTGCCCTTCCACGTTATCAAATTCGCTGGTATGGTTGTGATAGGCAAATTGCACACCTGCTTTTTTACAGGCTTCACCTGCTTTGCTAAAAACATCCACGGCAGTTTTCATTTCATCTAATGTACTTACCGGTATGCTGGAACAAACCAGGTAACCAATACCACCTTCAGCGGCAGCATCAGCCAACTCCTGGTGGTTGTCTTTTAGGTTAAGCGATTTCGGCATATTTTTAAAACGCTCCATCATTTTTTGTATCCGTGCAGAATCTTCTGCCGTCTTCGCCATCTTCATAATTTGTTCCGGCGAAAACGGTGCACCACCAACATGCGCCGAACGCCACGTCATGCCGGCCTCTTTTATCATCGCCGCTAATTCCTTTGGTTTATAACCATAAAAATTCCCTTTTTGAGAACCTGCGCTTTCAACCTCTTTATAGCCGATGGCTGCCAATTGTTGTAAAGTGCCTTTGGGGTCTGTTATCATTAAATCGCCAAGCGTATATAACTGCAACCCGATAGGCGGCATAACTTTTTTTGTAAAGAGGCCGGCGTTAACGGACTTAGCAAGCAGCAAGCCTGAAACGGCAAAGGCGCCTGATTGTATAAACTTTCTTCTCTTCATGGTGTTGTGTATTAATTGTTTGTAAAATGGCTTTGGGATGAGTGGTTAAATGTACTGGCTTTAGGCTGATTTTTAATCAACAACCATTTTAAATTGTATGTGTTTTAAAATATGTTGTAATAAACAGAGGTGTATTTTAAACGGATATGCCTTAAACATTCGACGAAACGTATTACACAATTTTAAAAGAATAATTATGACATATTGGTATCATTGATTGCTGTAAATTTATTCTTCGAAAATGTAAAGCAATATTGAATATATAATTAAGATTACAACTTTCTTTTTTCTCTCTACACAAAAATGATAACATGAAAAATATGAACAAAAAAACACCAGGCGGAGAAACACATCAGACCAGGGAAGATGGACGTCCCATTTTAACTACCAACCAGGGCATGCAAATTTCTGATAACCAGAATAGCTTAAAGGCCGGCCAGCGTGGCCCGGTGCTGCTGGAAGATTTTGTGCTGCGGGAGAAGATTTTTCATTTTGATCATGAGCGCATTCCTGAACGCATTGTGCATGCCAGGGGTTCTGCAGCGCATGGCTATTTTGAATTGTATGAATCATTGGCCGACATTACAAAGGCAGATATCTTTCAACGTGCAGGAGAGAAAACTCCATTGTTTACAAGATTTTCAACAGTGGCAGGTGGTGCCGGTTCGGTAGATACGCCGAGAGATGTGCGTGGGTTTGCTGTAAAGTTTTATACAAAAGAAGGTAATTGGGATCTTGTTGGAAATAATATACCTGTGTTTTTTATACAGGATGCCATAAAATTTCCTGACCTGATACATTCCGTTAAAATGGAGGCTGACAAGGCATATCCACAGGCC
>JANLXV010000333.1:0-2115 GCA_031365305.1 Chitinophagaceae bacterium | reverse complement strand
TTTACTTATACTTTTGACCGGGATCATCTTGAACAGGTTAGGCAAAAATTTCCGTTTTGGAAAGATGCTGATCAATTCTTTTTTTAATAGACTATGCAAAAAATTTATACGGGTACAGAAGTGTTTAATGGTGTTGAAAGGTTGCCTGATCATGCTATCATTGTTGAGAATGGCATTATCGAAAAAGTTTTACCAATAATATCCTTACCGCATGATGCACAAACTACTGCTCATGCGCACCTGATAGCGCCTGCATTTATTGATCTGCAGATCTATGGCGCTAATAAAAAATTATTGTCTGCCTATCCTCAAAAAGAATCACTGCAGGATCTTTATGAACATTGCCTTGCCGGAGGTACACGTTTTGTTATGCCATGCGTAGCCACCAACAGCTATGAGACTATCTGTGAATGTATTGATGCTGTTAGAGATTATTGGCATACCGGCGGTAAAGGTGTTTTGGGCTTACATGTTGAAGGGCCATGGATCAATAAAGAAAAAAGAGGTGCTCACATTGAAGCTTTTATTCATTCTCCAACTGTTGAACAGGTAAAACATTTATTGGATTATGGAAAAGATGTTATAAGGATCATCACCCTTGCACCGGAAGTTTGCAGCACGCAAGTCATCAAACTTATTCAATCTTACGGTGTCATAATTTCGGCCGGACATAGCAATTCAACTTATAGCGAGGCATTGAAAGGTTTTGACGATGGGATAGATTTAGCGACACACTTATTTAATGCGATGAGTGCATTACAACACCGCAGCCCGGGTTTGCCAGGCGCTGTTTTTCAACAGGAATCGGTAATGGCGAGTATAATAGCAGATGGTTATCACGTAAATTTTGAAATGATAAGTATTGCCAAAAAAATCCTTCAGCAAAGGTTGTTTCTTATTACGGATGCTGTAACGGAAGCAAATATTGGCTATTATCAACATACATTGGATGGCGATAAATACACATCAAATGGTGTATTAAGTGGATCGGCAATATCCATGATAAAATCTATAAAGAATTGTATAGAGAAAGTTGGTATAGAATTGAACGAAGCCTTGAGAATGGCCAGCCTATACCCCGCAAAGGCTATTGGTATTAATAACAGGGTAGGTATGATTCATAAAGGTTATGAAGAGAGTTTGGTTTTTCTTGATAATAACCTTGCTGTGATCAATACAAGCGGCTAAATTATCTACCTATTGCCTGGTATCCTTTATCAGTTCTTTAACCACTTCCATTTTTCTGTCCACATTATTAATTACATCACTAACTGTTGGCCGAACTTCTATATCAGGTAAAACGCCTTTACCATTATGGGACACATGATCATACTGAACCAACCTGAAAAAAGGCAAACGCACCCTGAGTTTTGTATGTGGCAGCACAATATCCGGTATCACAATTCCTGAATTACCATGCCATCCTCCGCCGGTTTCTTCACCAACAAGCGTTACATCAGGCTGACCTTTTACAGAACTGCAAAACAGCGATGATGCACTAAACGTAAGCCCATTGGTAACAACATAAGTATGCCCGTTAAAATGATTAGCTCGCCTTGGCCTGAATAATTTTTTTTCCCAAAACCCAAAATGATAACAGTTGTCCTTACCCTTCCTGGATAAGAAAAATAGTCCCGGCCTGTCGAAAAAATTAGCCTTGATGTACTTATTATAAGGCCTGAAATTTTTGGCGATAGATGCTGCGGTATCTGCAACACGAAAATTGGAGTTGCGGATATATCTTGCCAGCGAAACAAAATTATTGATATCGCCACCACCGTTATTTCTAACATCTATAATCACATTATTTACATGTGCTTTCTTTATTTTTTTAAATGATCTTTTAAAAAAATGCGGAAGATGGCCTTTTGAAAAACTACCAACTTTTATTAAACCTGTGGCGGTAAGAGTGTCAATTTTTAATGATCTTATCCGTGATAACCGGTCCTTTCTTGTAAATTTAATTTCTTGTTGTTCCGGTGCTTTTTTAATCTTTTTTGATGAATCTGCTACAGGATCAAAATAAGAAAGCACTTTTCTTAGCCTGTTGCCTGAGCTGTCTAAGTACTCAACCGAATAACTTTTATATAATCCAAAGATGTTTCGATGGAAGTA
>JANLXV010000320.1:0-6839 GCA_031365305.1 Chitinophagaceae bacterium | reverse complement strand
GGCCGGCTATACACACCAGGTTGAGCAATACCGATAATAAAGAGCCACAGCCTAAAGTAGATAACCTGTTTCTTGATTGCGGCGCAAGAAATAAGGCTGATGTGGAAGCGCTGGGTATTCACATTGGTGCTGTAGCCACTTATGAAGCGGGCTTTGAGGAACTGGCTTATAACTATTACATAGGCCGGGCATTTGATAACCGTATCGGAGGTTTTATGATCGCTGAGGTTGCCCGTTTATTAAAAGCAAACGCAAAAAAATTGCCCTTTGGGCTTTATGTTGTAAATGCCGTACAGGAAGAAATCGGGTTACGTGGCGCTGAAATGATTGCCCGGCGCATAAAGCCTGACGTCGCTATTATTACTGATGTAACGCATGACAGCACTACACCGATGATTAATAAAATAATTGAAGGCGATACAAGCTGCGGAAAAGGGCCGGCCCTTACTTATGGCCCTGCGGTACATAACAAGCTTTTAGACCATGTACAGCAGGTGGCAGAAAAGCAGGCTATTCCTGTACAATTGAAAACAGTGAGTCGCAGCACCGGCACCGATACTGATGCCTTTGCATATTCTAATGATGGATGCCCTTCCGTTCTCATTTCTATTCCTTTAAGGTACATGCATACCACTGTAGAAATGCTGCATAAAGATGATATTGAAAATACCATTAAACTCATGTATGAAACCTTGCTGACGATAGATTCAAAAATTAATTTGAGCTATTTTTAAGAAATTATCATGAAAACCAACTGGACGAAAGAAGAAATCTCTGCCATATATCATAAGCCGTTAATGGAATTAATTTATGAAGCGGCTACCATACACAGAGAATACCAGGATACTGCGGAAGTACAGGTTTGCACCTTGCTCTCTATTAAAACCGGCGGTTGCCCTGAAGACTGTGCCTATTGCCCGCAGGCGGCCCGCTACAATACCGGCGTAAAGGTTGAAGCTTTGCTGCAGAAAGAGGTTGTATTGAACTATGCAAAAAAAGCTCAGCAAGCCGGCTCAACAAGGTTTTGCATGGGTGCAGCCTGGCGGGAAGTGAGAGATAATCGTGACTTTGATCGTGTAATAGATATGGTAAAAGACGTACATGAATTGGGCATGGAAGTTTGCTGCACACTTGGTATGCTCTCTGAAGACCAGGCAAAAAAATTATATGATGCCGGCCTGTACGCTTACAATCATAATGTAGATACATCTGCAGAACATTATGACGATATTATTACTACCAGAACATATAATGACCGCTTAAAAACTTTGGGTAACGTTCGTAAAGCTGGTATAAGTGTTTGCAGTGGAGGCATAATTGGTTTAGGCGAAACGCATGAAGATCGTATTGGTATGCTGTATACCCTTTCAACCTTACCGCAACATCCGGAGAGCGTGCCGGTAAATGCCCTGGTAAGAGTCAAAGGCACACCGCTTGAAAACAATCCAAAGGTTGATATATGGGACATGGTGCGCATGATTGCCACAGCAAGAATACTAATGCCTGCAACAATGGTAAGGCTAAGTGCCGGCCGTGCGGAAATGAGCATTGCAGAACAGGCCTTATGTTTTATGGCTGGTGCCAATTCAATTTTTGCCGGTGATAAATTATTGACAACGCCTAATCCATCTTTCGATGAAGACAATGCTATGTTTCAATTGTTAGGCCTTAAGCCACGGGCAGCATTTAAAGAAGAAAAAATATTGGTGAATTAATTTTGAAGAGGCAGGCTAAAATGAAACGTACTGCCGTTGCCCTCAGTACTTTCAGCCCATATTTTGCCACCGTGCTGCTTAATAATTTCCGCAGAAATATAAAGGCCAATGCCTAAGCCACTAAATTGTTTATCATGTTCATTTATACGGTAGAAGCGGGTAAATACTTTATTGAGCTTGGTTTCCGGAATACCAATCCCAAGATCTGTTACAGAAACAATTACGCTATGATCCTGTAATTTAGAATTGACATAGATCTCATTTTGGCCCGGAGAATATTTCGCCGCATTACTTAGAATGTTTGTGATAACCTGCTCAAGCCTTCCTGCATCAACCAAAACATTAGCTTCCTGCAGTTCCTTAATCAATATTTTATGATCAGGTATAATGTGTTGTACCGCTTGTATTGAGTCTTTTAAAAATCCACTTAGCGCAAGCGGAACAGTATGCAGTTTTAATTTGCCGGCCTCAATCTTAGAAACATCTAATAATTCATTCACCAGGTCAGTTAGTTTATCGGTATAAAAATTAACTTTTTCCAGGTGCGGTTTTACTTTTTCCGGCGTTTTATCACAGCAGGCAATGGCTATTTGTGTAAATGCCTTAATAGTACTCAGCGGTGTTTTTAATTCATGGCTGGCTATTGAAATAAATTCATCTTTTCTTTCTTCAAGCAGTTTGCTTTGCATCAATTCGGCTTCTTTCCAGATCAGTTGTTCTTCAGTTTTTTTTCTTTCAGTGATGTCACTTAAAAAGGCAATAAATATCCATTTGCCTTCAAGCTTCACATTTGAAATACTTAGGTTAATGTAAAACTCATGACCTGCTTTATGCAAGGCAGTTATCTCTATGGTTTTGTTCAGCACCGGGCCTATACCGGTTGCTAAAAAATGCTGCATACCTTTTTTGTGCGCTTCCCGGTAACGGTACGGGATAATGGTTTCTGACATAGGCCGGCCCATCACCTCATTGGCAGTGTAGCCAAAAATTATTTCGGCTTTTGGGTTCCAGTCCAGTATCATTTGCTCCTGGTCAATTACTATAATGCCATCTGGTGCACTTGTAAAAAGCGATTTAAGTCTTAGTTCGCTTTGAAATAGTTTCTCTTTATCAAGAATGGAGTTGCTTATATTTTTAAAAACACCCCTGGTATAAACAGACTGCCCGGCAGATTCATTTACAGATAATTGTCCCTCGATATAAATAATAACATTATTTCGTGATATGAATGCTGTGGAAAACGTATCTGAATTACCGGTATCAATTATTCTTGCCCGCCTTTCCTTATAGTCTTCAACATAATCCGGGTGTATAAAATTGTAAATGGGTTTGCCGATAACTTCGTACAATTCATACCCGAGAGTGGTAAGCCACGCTGTATTTACGAGCTCTATGTTTGCCTGGATATTTACAAAATGAATAAGATCATTTGTGTTGTCAAACAGATCTTTAAAATGACCTTCAAAATTTATTTCCTGCATGTGATGCAATCTTTTAAATATTCGGCAAGCCGGGGTTACATGATGAGTTAACGGAAAAGCGAAAGATATAAAATATAAAGTGCCGAAATAAAAATTCCCCCGAAGAATCGGAGGAATGTCTTTAACCCTTAAAACAACCAACTTAATTCTTATGTTGATCTTACACGTATGTACGGGGTAAATATTAATTTGGTTTTACATTCAGGCAAGCGCCATCTCCATTACCTGCTGCATCGTTTTTACATAACTTATTTTTAAGCCTTTTATAAATAGAGGGCTGATTTCCTGCACATCTTTTTGGTTTTGTGAGCACATGATAATTTCCTTCAGGCCCGCCCGTTTTGCGGCGAGCACTTTTTCTTTTATGCCGCCAACTGGTAATACCTGGCCACGTAAAGTGATCTCTCCCGTCATAGCCAAAAAAGGCTTAACCTTTTTACCGGTAAACGATGAGGCAAGTGCTGTCATCAGCGTAATGCCTGCGCTCGGGCCATCTTTTGGTGTTGCGCCTTCAGGTATGTGAATGTGTACATTTTTCTTAGTGAAGGTTTCCGGGTCTATACCATATTTTTTTGCATTGGCCTGCAGGTAGGTCATAGCTGTGGTGGCGCTTTCTTTCATTACATTACCAAGATTGCCGGTTAGTTTCAACTCTCCTTTACCATTATCGCTTGTAGTCGTTTCAATAAATAATATCTCACCGCCAACATACGTCCAGGCTAAGCCTACCGCTACGCCAGGCATATTAGCGGTTTTATACATGTCGTTGCTATAACGAACCTTGCCTAATATTTTTTCAATATCGCCCTGACTTATCGTTGGTTTTAAAACACCTTTTGTGGCATATTGCTTTGCAAGATTCCGCATTACCGAAGCCAGTTGGCGGTCCAATTCTCTTACACCACTTTCTCTCGTAAAATCTATAATTATTTTTTGCAGAACAGTATCGCTCATCTTAAAATTTACATCTTTCAGCCCGTGCGCTTCTTTTTGTTTTGGCAGAAGGTGTCGTTTCGCAATTTCTATTTTTTCTTCTGTAGCATAGCCGCTGAGATCAATAATTTCCAAACGATCACGCAGTGCAGGCTGTATATTTTGCAGGTTGTTTGCTGTGGCTATAAATAATACTTTGCTAAGATCATACTCAAGCTCAAGATAATTATCATAAAAATTATTGTTCTGCTCAGGATCTAAAACTTCCAGCAAAGCCGACGAAGGATCGCCACGGTAATCGTTGCCTATTTTATCAATTTCATCCAATATCATTACCGGGTTAGATGACTTTACTTTACGGATGCTTTGTAAAATACGCCCTGGCATAGCGCCAATGTAAGTTTTGCGGTGACCACGTATTTCACTTTCATCGTGCAAACCACCAAGGCTTACCCTCGCATACTTCCTGTTGATGGCATTTGCAATACTTTTTCCTAAAGAGGTTTTGCCAATACCCGGAGGGCCTACAAAGCATAAGATGGGGCTTTTCATATCGCCCTTTAATTTTAAAACGGCCAGGTATTCCAGTATGCGTTCTTTTATTTTATGCATACCGTAATGATCGTTGTCAAGAACTTTTTTTGCTTTTTTCAGATCATAAGTATCTTTTGTATAATCTTCCCAGGGCAAATCAAGCATCAGGTCAAGGTGATTATATACAATAGAATAATCAGGGGTGGAAGGATGCATTCTTTCAAGCTTTTCAGCCCCCCGGTTAAACATGTCCTTTGCTGCCTGCGGCCACTTTTTAGTCTCCGCTTTTTTCTGCATTTCCTTTACCTCGGCTACATTCTCGCCGCCCAACTCTTCTTTAATCGCCTTTAATTGCTGCTGTAAAAAATAATCCTTTTGCTGTTTGTCTAACTCAAGCCTGGTTTTATTGGTTACTTTATTTTTTAGTTCGGCATATTGCAATTCTGTTTGCAACAAATTCATAAGCAACTCTGCACGTTCCCTGATATTGGTTATTTCCAGCAGGCGTTGTTTTTCTGCAACACTGTTATTAAGATTGCTGCTTACAAAATGAATAAGGAAAGATGGATTTTCAATATTCTTTAAAATGATAGAAGCCTCACTTGGCAGGTTGGGAGATAATTGTATGATTTGGCCCGCCAGTTCTTTGATAGAAGATACCATGGCATGAAAATCATCTTCTTCAGGTAAAATCTCGTCTTCAATAACATTTATCGTCGCTTTAAAATAGGGCTCCTCTGCGATGATCTGTTCTACTTTAAATCTTTTTCTACCCTGTATAATAATTGTTGTTCCGCCATCAGGCATCTTAATAAGCTTAACAATTTTAGCTACTGTGCCTATTTCAACCAAATCATTTACAGAAGGTTCTTCTATTGTACTGTCTTTTTGGGAGATAACGCCAACCAATTTGTCAGTTTTATAAGCATCATTAACTGCTTTAATACTTTTATCTCTACCAACTGTAATGGGCAAAACCACACCGGGAAAAAGCACCGTATTTCTTAAAGGCAGCAAACGAAGCTCAGTGGGAATGGGCTGATCATCAGTGTTGTCGCCACCTTCCTCGTTTAAAGGAATGATCGGCATAAACTCCATATCATTTTCCGGGCTTCCAAAATTGTTGTTATAACTCATAATTTTCTTTTCGTAATCAATCTGTCAAAATATCCAATACTAAACTCTAATTGCGGGATTCTATTGTAGTCAAGATTAATGCCATGATGATTCTTCTGACAGTAGTAGCGTGTCTGCAAAACTACACAAACGATTTTCCCGCGCAGATAATATAATCATAGCGTTTAAAAGTATTTTTGCCACATGCATATTGAATGTTCAACCCTGGAGTCGGCTATTTTTAAAAAGATAACTTTTGCCGCAGATGCATTGCAAATGCCCTGTTACGTTATTGGTGGTTTTGTAAGAGATAAATTACTGGGCCGTGCATCAAAAGATGCTGATATTGTTTGCCTCGGAGATGGTATACTGCTGGCGGAGACAGTGGCTGACCTGTTCAACCCAAAACCGCAGATAAATTTTTTTAAAAATTTCGGCACGGCGCAAATCAAATTATATCATCAGCAATTACATTCATTAAGCCAAGAAAGCCCATCCTCGGTTAACGAACAATATTTCGAGATGGAATTTGTTGGCGCAAGAAAGGAAAGTTATGTTGAAACAAGCCGCAAGCCTTTTGTGCAATCCGGCACATTAGAGGAAGACCAAAACAGGCGTGATTTTACCATTAACACGCTGGCCCTAAGTTTAAACAAACAAAATTATTTTTCTTTAATTGATCCTTTTAATGGGTTGGCCCACCTGCAGCAGCAACTTATTAAAACACCTCTGCAGCCTTCACTAACTTTCAGCGATGACCCTTTAAGAATGATGCGGGCCATCAGGTTTGCCACACAATTACATTTTGATATTGAAGATGACACATTCGATGCCATAAAGGAAAATGCGGGCCGTATTAAGATTGTGAGTGGTGAACGTATTGCAGATGAACTCAATAAAATTGTATTAGCCAAAAAACCCTCAATAGGTTTTGATTTGCTTTACAGGGCAGGCTTGCTGCAAATAATATTTCCGCAAATGGTAGCGCTTGCCGGCGCTGAGTATATTGATGGTAAAGGTCATAAAGATAATTTTTATCATACGCTGCAGGTTTTAGATA
>JANLXV010000315.1:0-2287 GCA_031365305.1 Chitinophagaceae bacterium | reverse complement strand
TACTAAAAAACACGGTGGCATAATCGCTTTGCCAGTATGGGTTTAAGCCCTGTGAATTTTCTATGGTATACATGCCGTTTAAGTCTTGGTAAAAAAGATATTTTTCGCCGGGACGGAGAAAATCAGGTTTAACAAAAATGTCTGTTGAGGTCTTTTTATAATCAGCAGTTTTTACCCTGTCTGTTTGCAAACGAAAATCTCTGATATCAAGCCAGCGCCATTCTTTGCCGCCGGGGAACACAATGTTTTCAGTGTTATATTCTAATGAAGTACCTCTTATAAAAGTTGGTGGAATGTTTATAAAAGCATTGTCCCACCGATTGTTTTGCAGCACGGCAACTTTAATTTGCTGCGTAGCACTGAAGGTATTAAGCCCGGTGATATTTATGTTGAATTGCAGTTTCTGATGCGTTCTGAAATATTCCGGTAAAAAAGGCTGCGTAACACGGGCTGAAATGGTAGCCTTGTTATTTAACACCAACAGGCGCTTTGTAAACACAATTTTTGAAGTATCACCATCAAGATAAACTTTGATGATGTAATTACCTGAACGAATCGGCTGTGCATTTTTTTCGGGTAAAATAGCCTGGTAATGGGTATATCTTGTATAAGCAATCGAAGAAAACCTGTATGTTGTAAAGCGCATTTGCGTAAACCCTTTCACGTAATCGAATTGACTTACGTTTACCGGCTTCCAGTCTGCATTACAAAGCTGGTAAGTGTAATAATAATATTTTACGCCGCCATTAAGATCATCAAAATGCAACTCCACCAAATCATTGGAACCCAAAGTAAGCAGCGGTAGCCCGGTTTGATCACCGTAGGTATGCAGCCGGACAGAGTGAATATTAGGTACATAAACACTATCGCCAATTACAGCTTTTGCATTTATATAGCCAAGAATAAACAATAGACTTATAAAGTATTTAAGGCAGGCATTCTTAACATCGGTCATTGAAATGAATTAAAAAAATTAGATTTACAATTTACCAAAAATATACCGTTTGAATGTTCCGTTCTTTATAGCAAAACGCCTTTCCTTTAACAGTCATAAAACATTTTCGGCATTTATTACCGGCCTGGCCATTACAGCCACTATGATCAGTGTTGCCATCATGATAGTTGCATTGAGCTTTGTTAATGGCTTTCAAAAAGTGATCAGCAATAAAGTCTTTAGCTTTTGGGGGCACATCCGGGTGCAGCAAAATGTATTGGCACATGCAAATATTGCAGAAGAATACCCGATAGAAAAAAATGACACCATAGAATTATTTGTGAAGAATCTTCCCGGCGTGAAAACGGTTGAAAGGTTCGCCACAAAATCAGCGATCATAAAATATAAAGAAGATATTGAAAGCGTTTTAATGAAAGGCGTTGATAGTTCTTTTGATTTCAGTCGCATCAATAATTTTCTTGTTGCTGGTAAATGGATCTCTTTTACGGACAGTGGTTATAGTAAGGACGTGAATCTGTCGCAATACGCAGCAAACCAGCTACAGGCTAACGTTAACGATAGCGTAGATATTTTTTTTATACAAAGTGATGGCAGTAAAAGAGCACGCCGGTTAAAGATTGCAGGCATTTTTAAAACAGGCATTGAAGAATATGATAATAATTTTTGCCTGGGAGATATTAAATTAATTCAGCGACTGAACGATTGGGATGCCGGAGAAATAGGCGGCTATGAAGTTTACCTGAATGATTACAAGCAAACGGATACACTAAATACGATCATTAATGAATCGGAAACATTGCCTGCTATGTGGTACAGCAGAACCATCACTGATATCTATCCAAATATTTTTGATTGGCTAAATCTGCAGAATAAAATTAAAACCATTCTTCTCTTCATTATGGTAATCGTTGCAGTTGTAAATCTTATCACCTGCCTGATCATTTTAGTATTGGAGCGAACACGTATGACAGGTATTTTAAAAGCTATAGGTGCTGATGATTGGCTGATCCAAAAAATATTTTTATACAATACAACACTGATAGCTGTAGCAGGAATTATCGCCGGCACTTTATTAGGGCTGGTAATTTGTTACATGCAGGAAAAGACCGGTTTTATACAATTAGATGAAGAAGCCTATTATATGAAGGCTGCACATGCAGATGTAGTGTGGTGGCAGGTTGTAGCAGTTGATGCCGGTACATTTATTATTTGCTTTTTAATGCTGATTATCCAAACAATCCTGGTAAAAAAAGTACAGCCTGTTAAGGCGATACAGTTTAGATGAAGCAAGCGAGAGAAATTTAGAGGTCAGAAATCAGCTTTCAGAAATCA
>JANLXV010000294.1:0-1640 GCA_031365305.1 Chitinophagaceae bacterium | reverse complement strand
TATCTAATAATACATCAGCCGTATCTGTAGTATTAAGAAATACAACTGCAGCATAATGTTTTAAAGAATCGTCAGTAAAATATTTGCCATCCGTAGTGGTGTCTACATCAAAATTATTTTTTTCACCAAGTTTTTGAATGGCTTTTATACCCGTTGGAATTGATTCGTGGTGATAGCCTGCAGTCCTGGAGAATATTAAAATCCTGGCTTTGCCTTTACTGCCCTTGCAACCGGATAACATAGACAGTGAGACCAGCGTTACACATAGCAGGCAAGTGATTCCATAAATTGTTTTCATGAAAAAAAGTAATTAAGCAATTGTTTGTAATAAAATATTTTAAAAGAAGCAATCAAATCTACTTGTTTTATTAACTCGTTCTCTAAAAAAATAGATGAACTTATTAATATTGCGTAAGATTGCTAATTGGGTTATGACCTCCCGAAAATTATCGTCATGAAAAAATTAATTTCCCTATTCGTCTTGTCTGTAGCTTTTATAACTGCTTCTGCGCAAGATTACCAGCCATCGCCGGAAAATCTTAAAGCCAGGCAATGGTTTGATAGCGCCAGGTTTGGCATGTTTATACATTGGGGTGCATCAAGTGTTTTGGGCGCAGGTGAATGGGTAATGAATAACCGCAACATACATGTGAAGGACTATACAAGGCTCATACGCATTTTTAATCCACAGGATTTTAATGCAAAGGTTTGGGTAGAAACTGCAAAGAACGCCGGCATGAAATATATCACATTTATTACCCGCCATCATGATGGCTTTAGTAACTGGGATACGAAAGCTTCTGACTGGAAGATCACCAATACGCCTTATGGGAAAGATGCTTTAAGGATGTTGGCCGATGAGTGTCATAAACAAGGTATTAAGTTATTCTGTTATTATTCGTTGCTGGATTGGTACCGCAGCGATTATCAATATGAAACCGGCAGAACCGGTCAGGGCACAGGCCGCACAGAAAAAAGCAATTGGGACAGCTATATCAAATTCATGAAAGCGCAGCTCACAGAATTGCTGACCAATTATGGAGAGATTTCAGGTATTTGGTTTGACGGACATTGGGATCAGTTAAAAAACGATCATGATAAAAATGCCGTGTCAAATGTTGACTGGCGTTATAACGAGATCTATAAATTGATACATGATCTACAGCCGCAATGTTTAATAAGTAATAACCATCACCTTGCGCCTATTCCCGGCGAAGATTTCCAGGCCTTTGAAAAAGATCTGCCCGGGGGTAACACCAGCGGGTTTGGTGGACAAGCTGTGTCAAAATTACCATTGGAAACCTGCGAGACCATTAATGATTCATGGGGTTTTAATATCACGGATACCAATTACAAAACACCAAAACGATTGGTTGATTATTTAGTTAAAGCCTCAGGCTATGGTGCTAACTTTTTGTTGAACATCGGGCCAATGCCTAATGGGCAAATACAGCCTGAGTTTGTAGAAAATTTAAAAGCAGTTGGTAACTGGCTTAAAGTTTATGGCCCTACTATTTATGGCTGTAAGCCCGGTTTTATAGCGCCGCAGCCGTGGGGTGCAGTTACAAAAAATGGCAACAAAACATTTATTCATTTGTTGAACGTGAAGGAAAATAAATTCTTTGTTCAGTTGCCGGGCC
>JANLXV010000290.1:0-4143 GCA_031365305.1 Chitinophagaceae bacterium | reverse complement strand
GGCGGTATAAATTAAAAATGAAAAATGCAAAATGAAAGACTAAACATTGTTGAGGCAAATGAAAAAACTTATAATATCAGACATAGATGTTTTCATTTTTCAAAGAATGTGATCGAGTTCATTAAGCAAACAAAATATGATCGGATTTATAATTCACTTTTTGATCAGCTAATTAGAAGTGCTACTTCTATTGGAGCAAATATGGTCGAAGGCGGAGCAGGAAGCACTAACAAAGATTTTATAAATTTCATGCACATAAGTTTGAAGTCTGCAAATGAAACAAAATATTGGCTGTGTCTTATAAAAGCAGTAATCAATGTTGACATTCATAAAGTAGATGAATTAATTTCAGAAGCAAATGAGCTTTCTAAAATTAAAGCGTCAATTATTTTAAACACTAAAAAGAAATAATTTTTCATTTTTCATTACAAATGCCCGAAGAACAAAAATTTTTTAAAGTAAAAATTGATAACATTTCTGTGGATGTGCCTGCGGGTACATCTATCCTAAATGCGGCGAGAAAGATAGGCGGAGAAGTTGCTCCGCCTGCAATGTGCTATTACAGCAAGCTGCAGGGCAGTGGTGGCAAATGCAGAACCTGCCTGGTTGAGGTGGCAAGCGGTTCCACGGCTGACCCACGGCCAATGCCAAAGCTGGTAGCCAGTTGCCGTACGAATGTTATGGATGGCATGGTTGTAAAAAATATTACCAGTGAAAAGGTAGTTGAAGCCAGAAAAGGCGTTGTTGAATTTTTATTAATTAATCATCCGTTGGACTGCCCTGTCTGCGACCAGGCAGGTGAGTGTCATTTACAGGATCTTGGTTATGAACACGGCGCTGAACAAACCCGCTACGAGTTTAAAAGACGCACGTTTGAAAGAGAAGATATTGGTCCTTACATTCAGTTGCACATGACGAGGTGTATTCTTTGTTATCGGTGCACTTATGTAGCTGATCAGTTAACAGATCATCGTGTACATGGTATATTAGACAGGGGCGATCATTCCGAAATTTCTACCTATATATTTAAGGCAATAGAGAACGATTTTAGTGGCAACATGATTGATGTTTGCCCGGTTGGCGCTCTTACCGACCGTACGTTCAGATTTAAAAACAGGGTATGGTTTCTTAAGCCTGTAGATGCGCACCGCAACTGCGAGGTATGCTGTGGTAAGGTAACCTTATGGAACCGGGGAGATGAAGTGTTTCGTGTTACCGCCCGTAAAGATGAATGGGGCGAAGTAATGAACCAGGAAGATGGAAAACCGGGCTGGATATGTAATACATGTCGTTTTCATAAAAAGGAAACCAGCGACTGGATAATTGAAGGCCCGACGAAAGTTAACAGGCATTCTGTTATCTCACAAGGGCATTATATAAATACCGTAAAGCCAAATGATCCTTTAGATAAAGTTTTGGCTGGCAGAAGACCGGTGCTATTATTAAATATTCATGATGAAAGTGAAGTAAACCAGCCGGAAGTTCACTTAAATGAACTGGCGGGGCCCGCTATTAATAAAACTTTTAATGGTGATCCCATGGCATCGGGCTTTAATATTACTGACGAAAAAGTAGGAGCTGGCCCTAATAAAAAGGGTACAGATTCAACTAATCCGAATGAGGAAGCAAATATTTAATTCATTTGTTTAAAGTCATAATTGATACTATGCATTTATTAGCGATTGACTGGGGAGTTTTTACGGAAAAACTGATTCTTATAGTTTGTGTAGTTAGCGGATCGTTAGTGATAGCCATGTATTCAACTTATGGCGAGCGCAAAGTAGCGGCTATTCTCCAGGATAGAAAAGGTCCCGATAGAGCCGGCCCATTTGGTATTTTGCAGCCCTTGGCTGACGGGTTGAAATTGTTTTTTATAGTAGAGATCATTCCTAATTTTTCATCCAAATTTTTATTTATTCTCGGGCCTTGCCTGGCAATGCTCACGGCTATGATGACAGGTGCTGTAATTCCCTGGGGTAATAAAATTCAAATTGGCGATCATACTGTATCGCTTCAAATTGCTGATGTAAGCATTGGGATACTGTATGTATTTGGCGTGGTAAGCATGGGTGTTTATGGCATTATGATCGGCGGTTGGGCAAGCAATAATAAGTTTTCGTTGTTTGGTGCCTTGCGTGCCGCATCACAAATTATAAGTTATGAATTGGCCATGGGTATTTCGCTTATTGCATTGCTTATGGTTACCGGCACCTTAAGTCTTAAAGAAATGGTTGGTGGTCAAATGGATCATTATTGGAATGTATTTAAACAACCTTTAGGCTTTTTGCTTTTCCTCATCTGTGCTTTTGCAGAATGTAACAGAACGCCTTTTGATCTTGCTGAAGCAGAAAATGAATTGGTTGGCGGCTATCACACAGAATATTCGTCAATGAAGCTGGGTTTCTACCTTTTTGCAGAATACATTAATATGTTTTTAAGCAGTGCGGTAATGGTTAGCTTGTTTTTCGGCGGGTATGATATACCGTTTGTGAATGATGTGGCACTTGTAAATAATATTGGTTTGAACTGGGTGGCAGTAATACAGGGCGCAGTTTTATTTGCCAAGGTTGTTGGCTTCCTGTTTTTGTTTATGTGGGTAAGATGGACGGTGCCACGCTTCAGGTATGATCAATTGATGAATCTTGGCTGGAAGATATTAATTCCTTTGGCCTTGTTCAACATGTTGTTAACCGGCGCCTTGGTATTATTGAAACAAAATAACTGGCATTTTTAAAACATACAGATATATTTGCGCCTTATTAAAAAATGGATAGGACATACATATATTCTAATAAATATTAAGAAGAGAAGGATTAAAAAAAATTAATGCAGGCACTTACAAACAAAGTAAAAGTAGTTGACAGAAAACCGATGACGTTTTTGGAAAAAATGTATCTGCCTGCTATTCTGAAGGGAATGGTTATTACCTTCAGCCACATCTTCAAAAAAAATCCAACAATAAGTTACCCGGAACAGAAAAGGCCGTTCAGCCCTGTGTTTAGAGGCTTGCAGGTTTTAAACAGGGATGAGGAAGGCAGAGAAAATTGCACAGCCTGCGGCTTGTGTGCTGTGGCCTGCCCTGCAGAAGCTATCACCATGGAAGCCGGCGAAAGGCAACCGGGCGAAGAGCATCTTTATAAAGAAGAAAAATATGCGGTAAAGTATGAGATAAATATGCTGCGTTGTATTTTTTGTGGATTATGTGAAGAAGCCTGCCCCAAAGATGCGGTGTATTTAAGCGAAACGTTTGCACCCTCAAATTTTCAGCGTAAAGGCTTTATATATGGCAAGGAAGATCTATTAATTCCTAACCCTAAAACAGATCCTGAAGCATTTGCAAAAGCCAGGGGTAGCAGGGCTACACAACCACAAGGTCACGGTAACGAACATTAATAAATATTAGAGTATAATAATGGGTGTAACACAAGTGTTATTTTGGTTCTTATCAGCTCTTGCTTTACTCGCAGCAGGCGGCGTAGTCTTAAGCAGAAACCCTGTGTACAGTGTGTTATGGCTTATTGTAGTGTTCTTTGCCATATCCGGGCATTACATATTAATGAATGCCCAATTCTTAGCCATTGTAAATATTATTGTTTATGCCGGTGCCATAATGGTGTTATTCCTTTTTGTGATAATGCTTATGAATTTAAATGCACAATCTGAACCGGCGAAAAATCTATTTGTAAAATTAGCAGGTGTTATCGCAGGCATGAGTTTGTTGATTGTAATCATTGCTGCCCTGGCATCATCAACACAAATGCAACAGGTGACCACGCTTGTCGGCAGTGATGTTGGCCTGATTAAAGTATTGGGCAAAGCGCTTTTTAAAGATTATCTCATTCCTTTTGAAGTGAGTAGTGTATTATTTTTAAGCGCCATGATAGGCGCTGTGGTAATTGGTAAAAAAGAGCCCATAACAGTTAACCCTGAAGTATGAAAACCATAAAAATAATTGTGCTGAGTTTTTGTATATGCCTGGGAAGCCTTGGTATTGTTACAGCGCAGGTAATTGATCTTGGTAAGTTTGGTGAGATTGACGTAAATGATATTCTTGGCAAAGTGATGAATGTAAAAAGAGGCTTTGCCCCCAAGTTTGCTTTAGGAAATTTGTCAATTCCAAAAATTTCTAAAGTGGCGGAAGTT
>JANLXV010000214.1:0-2376 GCA_031365305.1 Chitinophagaceae bacterium | reverse complement strand
AATAAGTCTACATGTTGATGATAATCAGGTAGGTTTAACGTTAAGGAACCTGATTGCCTTTTCAATGCCTTCTCTTGTAAATGGTTTTGCTATAAAATAATCCACACCTTTTTCATAGGCGCTTGTTCTATCTTCAGAGGTATCATAAGCACTAATCATTATTACCTTACTGCCAGGTTTATCTATTTTTATTTTTGCTAAAAAATCTACGCCAAACCCATCGGGTAAATGGTTATCAATAAAGATGAGCGCAGGTGAAAGATCAGACAAAGCTTTGGTTGCATCGCGGAGTGTGGTTACGTAAAAAGGGTGATAATTATACTTCCTGAGTATACCGCTAAGTAAATAACAAATGTCTACCTCATCATCAACAATAAGTGTGTCAATGGCAGAATTGTCCGTTACTTTGTTTGCCAATTGTTTTTTTATATCTCGGGCAATTAATCTGCCAGTAAAAATTTAATATATTTTCCGGGTCACTTTCTAAGTCATAATTTTAAAATAAGTTTTTTACTGATATCTAAAATTTCCACTGCATACAAGCCAAGCTAACAGGATGCGAAAGAAGATCATTACACTATACGGCTACATTAAGCAGGTTTTTGTTGAGTTTTTTGAAGATGACATTTTTAAATACAGCGCTTCTCTGGCTTATTACACCGTATTTTCCTTAGCGCCTTTACTCATTATAATTATATCTGTAAGCGGGTTAATATTTGGGAGAGAGGCCATGCAGGGCCATATTTATAATGAAATGAAAAATTTAGTTGGCGGCGTGGCGGCCGTACAAATACAGGATACTATTAAAAATATTCATCTTACAGGTAATGGTTTTTTTGCAAGCATAACCAGTATAATTATTTTACTGGTTGGCGCCACTGGTATTTTTGGAGAAATACAGGACTCTTTAAACAAAATATGGGGCTTAAGGGTTAAAACTAAAAAAACATGGTGGAAGCTGGTACTTAATAGGTTATTGAGCTTTTCGCTTATTTTAAGCCTTGGTTTTGTAATGATGGTGTCTTTAGCGCTCAATGCAGTAGTATCGGCCTTTGGAAAATATCTTGGCAAATACTTAAGCGATTTTAGCGTGGTCTTTATTCAAATATCGGATAATGTGTTAGCTTTTGTAGTTACAACCTTGTTATTTGCTTTAATGTTTAAACTGCTACCCGATGCAAAAATCAAATGGAAAGATGTTTTTATCGGCGCTTTAATCACGTCTTTCTTTTTTACTATTGGTAAACTTGGCATTGGATATTATTTGGGCAACAGCAACCTGGCTACCGTTTATGGCGCTGCCGGCTCTGTAATTATTATAATGGTTTGGGTTTATTACAGCGCTTTGATTTTATATCTTGGCGCAGAGTTTACAAAAGTGTATGCCAAGTTGCACGGGGGCAAAATATATCCCAATGAGTACGCCGTGTGGATTAAAACTGAGGAAATTCCCGTAGCAAATGCTGTATTGAAGAACAAAGTTTTAGATTAACTTCGCAGTCCTAATAAAACCCCTTAAAATATACATGAAAAAAAGGATCCTTATTATTGATGATGATCTTGATATGTGCATGCTGCTTAGCAGGTTTCTTACCAAAAAAGGTTATGAGGCTGAGGTGGCTCATAGTGGTGCCAAAGGCATTCAAAAATTTATTGAGGGCAAATATGATATCGTTCTTTGCGACTTCAGGCTTGGCGATAAAGACGGAAAAGATGTGCTTCAGAAAATAAAAGAGCTTAATCCTCAAACCATTGTAATAATTATTACCGGTTATTCTGATATTAAAACTGCTGTGGACGTTATTAAACTTGGAGCGTTTGACTACATCACCAAACCGCTTATTCCTGACGAAGTGATGAGTGTTATTGAAAAAGCGCTTTCAAAAGATCATCTCCAGCAGGAAACAAATCAGCCGGCAGTGGCTGAAAATAAGTCCAGTCAAACATATACAGTTGTAGCAGACCAGGAATTTTTGATTGGAAAAGATGGGGAAACCTCTCAACTATACAAACAAATTGATATAGTTGCCAGAACCAATTACAGCATTATTTTATATGGGGAAAGCGGAACTGGTAAAGAATTAATTGCTAAAACCATTCATGAATACAGCCAGAGGAAAAATATGCCTTTTGTTGCTATGGATTGTGGTACGCTATCAAAAGAACTGGCCGGCAGTGAATTATTCGGTCACGTGAAAGGCGCTTTTACCGGCGCATTAAGTGATAAGGAAGGACATTTTGAACTGGCCAACGGTGGTACACTCTTTTTAGATGAAGTGGCCAACCTTACATACGAGATCCAGGCATCGCTCCTGCGCGTGATCCAGGAAAGAAAATTTAAAAGAGTAGGCGGCAATAAGGAAATGCCCGTAGATG
>JANLXV010000191.1:0-2914 GCA_031365305.1 Chitinophagaceae bacterium | reverse complement strand
GGCTGTCCGGCTGCAGCCTTCCAAATGCCCGGGTAAATTTGCTGCCATTGCAATGGCTTTTGTGCAAATGATTGTATGCCATATAGGCAAAGTATAATCATTGTTATACACAGTACGGGCTGATTTATTTTAGCTATAGCTACCATTTGATATTGATTTGATGAAGGCTAAAAAGCATCTTCAGTATTTGCCTGCTATAGTTCCCTTAAGGCAAAAATTATCTCACATTTTAATACCGTAATAATACAAAGCAAAAACTTAATTGCTAAAGAGCATGCAATAATTTGTATAACACTTGTTACAACTGAGTCGCAAGACTAAACATACACTACTGATAATTTAATGACACCGACAGCACATTAAGCGCTCTGCTTTTTTCCGGGAATTTGAGATAATATTTACCTGCGGCGATGAACATTTGATATTCTAAAACACAATCACAATAAGAAGACTTCAATAATAAATCATAACTGAAATTTATTAAGTCAATAAATTATATATATTTCCAATCTTTATGATTGATCATGCCATTGCGGGTCAAATCTGTAAGTACAGTGATTTATTTATCCATATAACTTTTGCTCATGCCCGCCAATTCAAAATCAATTGCAGTAATCCTTATCACTTCCTTATTTTTTTTATGGGGCTTTGCCTTGAACCTTAACCCTATTTTAATTCCACATTTAAAAAAAGCCTGCCAGTTAAGCGATACGCAGTCTGCCTTTATTGATTCAGCTTCATACATCGCTTATTTTTTGTTGGCTATACCGGCAGGACGTTTTATGAAAAGGTTTGGGTATAAGGGCGGCATCATACTTGGGCTTTTATTGTTTTCAATTGGAGCCTTTTTATTTTACCCGGCATCTGTAACCAGATCTTATGCATTTTTTTTAGGTGCCCTGTTTGTAATAGCAAGCGGCCTGGCTTTTTTAGAAACGGCTGCAAACCCGTACATCAGTGTATTAGGCGATCCGGCTACCTCTACACAGCGGTTAAATTTTGCACAATCCTTTAATGGCCTGGCTGCATTTTTAGCCCCATTGATTGGCGGCACTTATATTTTATCCGGAAAAACATTATCTGCAGAACAGGAAGCCGGCATGTCGCCCGGCGAATTGAATACGTATCTTAATCATGAAGCGGCCTCAGTACAAATTCCTTATGTTATCATAGGCATCGTGGTACTGCTGGTTGCGGTATTATTATATAAAACTGCTTTGCCTGAAATTGTTGAGGAAGACAATTCACTGGAAGTAGAAGGGTCTATCATGAAGGAAAAGAATTTAATGTTTGGTGTGCTGGCGCAATTTTTTTATGTAGGTGCACAGGTTTGTGTCAGCAGTTTTTTTATTCGTTTTTCTGAAAGAGTTGCCGGTCTCGGCGAAAAATCGGCTGCTGCTTTTTTATCTGTTGCGCTTTTAGGCTTTATGATAGGAAGGTTTGTGGGCACGGCTTTAATGAAGTTTATACCGCCACCAAAATTGCTGGCTATCTACAGCGTTATCAATATGGTGTTATTGGCGGTGGCGGTGTTTACGCATGGGCAATTTTCTGTATATGCCCTTGTTGGAGTTGAGTTTTTTATGTCTATCATGTTTCCTACAATATTTTCATTGGGCATTAGGGGCCTCGGTTCACGCACCAAAGAAGGCTCTTCATTACTCATCATGTCAATTGTTGGGGGCGCTATATTTCCTGTTATAATGGGGCGGGTGTCAGATGCCAGTAACATCCAGTTGTCCTACCTTGTACCCGCCGCCTGTTTTATTGTGGTGTTGTTGTTTGCTTTAAAAAATATCAACGTGGAGAAATTAAAATTATCTGTTAGTCATTAAATACAACCGCATGAAAAAATATTGTTTGGCACTTGATCTTAAAGAAGATGATCAACTGATTGCAGAATATGAAGACTACCATAAAAAAGTATGGCCGGAAATTAAGCAAAGCCTTGCTGATGCAGGGATTGCGGAAATGGAAATTTACCGCACAGGTAATCGCCTGTTTATGATTATTGATACCACTGATGATTTTACATTTGAAAGAAAAGCAGGCATGGATAATGCCAACAGCAAAGTGCAGGAATGGGAAAATATTATGTGGAATTTTCAGCAACCATTTAGCTGGGCAAAGGCTGGTGAAAAATGGTTAGTGATGCAAAAAATATTTCAATTGTCTGAGTAAATTCTTCAGCATATATGTCTTTTATTCTTGATGCACATCAGCACTTTTGGCAATTTGATCCCGTAAGAGATAACTGGATAACAGGTGATATGCAGGTGATAAAAAAAGATTTTTTACCGGCTGATCTTAAGCCTTTGCTTTTTGAAAATAATGTAGGTGGCTGTATAGCTGTGCAGGCCAGTCAAACAGAAAATGAAACTGATTTCTTAATTGAACTTTCTGCGGAAAATGATTTTATTAAGGGCGTTGTGGGCTGGATTGATTTAAAAGATGATCATATAAGTGAACGTTTAGCACATTATAAACAATACCCAATTGTAAAAGGTTTCCGGCATGTATTGCAGGGCGAAGCGGACAGGGCATTCATGTTGCAGCCGGATTTTTTAAGAGGAATAAAGGCTTTGGGAAACTATAAATTCACTTATGATATTCTCATTTATCCCGACCAATTATTGCATTCGGAAAAAATGGTGCAGGCTTTTCCCCACCAAAAATTTGTGATAGATCATATTGCCAAGCCGGGGATAAAAAGCAAAACGATCAATGACTGGAAAAGCGCTATACAAAAAATAGCAAAGCATGAAAATGTATATTGCAAAATATCAGGGCTGGTAACAGAAGCAAATTGGCAAAACTGGAAAAATGACGATTTTAAATTGTATTTGGATATCGTTGTTGACGCATTTGGCATGAAGCGACTAATGTTTGGCTCTGACTGGCCGGTATGTTTGGT
>JANLXV010000184.1:0-1774 GCA_031365305.1 Chitinophagaceae bacterium | reverse complement strand
AGTTATAATTATTTAGTGTTTGATAATCTCAGTATGAAAGGTGCAAATGGATCAGGGATAAAAATAAAAAATGGCACTAGCATTTCCATAAAAAATTGCGACATCAATTTTTCCGGTGAAGATGGTATTTGTGTAACCAGTCATGATTATTTAAAAGTTGAAAATTCTACTGTTAACAATTCAAATAGAAATGGCATTGATCTGAATTATACCGGTGATTTTGCTATTATCAGAAACAATAAAATAACTAACACGGCCTTAGTAATGGGTTTTGGCGGAAATGGAGATGGTAAAGGCATTGGTATTAGAACTAATGGAACGGGCAACCTTGTAGAGTATAATGAAATATCAAATACCGGTTATATTGGAATTTATTTTAATGGATCTAATGTTACAATTAAAAATAATTTAATAGAAAGGTTTTGCATAACCAAAGATGATGGGGCAGGAATTTATACCTGGCAGGGTGATGTAGCGGATTATAAAAATCGCAAAATTATTGGAAATGTTGTAGTGAATGGCGTTGGTGCAGGCTATGGTACAGATAACCCCACCTATTTACCTGTTGAAGGCATTTATTTTGATAATGGTACATCGTATGTTGATTGTATTGACAATACTGTTGCTAATTGCGGTAACAATGGCATTTACTTTCACAATGCACACCATGTCAATTTAAAAAACAATACTTTTTATAACAGTAATCGCCAGTTTACAGCTATACAAAAAGACAACAGTGATCCTATTCGAAATAATGTTGTTACAAATAATATATTTTTCAGCAAGCAGGTCGGTCAGCTGACTTCTTATTTAAAATCTAACGCTGATGATATAAGTCAATTTGCAAAAATGGACAGCAACTATTATGCACGTCCTTTAGATGATCGTTTAACCATTTTTAATAATTATCCTAAATCAAGTACAACTTCTATAAGTCAGAGTTTTCATCTTGAAAACTGGAAAGATAAGTATAACAAAGATTTTGCTTCAAAACGGTCTGCGAAGCAAATTGCTCCGTACAGGCTTAATAAAATATTGGGTGCAACTAAATTATCTAACGGGTTGTTTGCCACGTCAATTGATGGCGTTCTAAAATCATCATGTACAGCCGCATGGAGTAATGATGGTAAAATGGACGGGGGATATGTTGCAGTAAGCCCAACCTCAAGGTCTTCTTCGGTATATTTAAATATTGGTTCATTGGCAGCAGGAAAAAAATATCTTTTAAAATATTCTGTAAGAGGTTCGGTTGATACTACTGCAACTATAACTACATTATTACGTCAAAGTTTATCTCCATACACCAATTTAACTGTTGCTCAAAGCCGTCCCATTAACTTCACTAAAACGGAGTATGAAATATTATTTACGAGTGCAACAACACAATCAAGTGCAACCGTAGTTTTTAGAGTGGATGACCAGGTGAAATATTATTTAGACAATATATCTGTGTGCGAAGCGGATGCTTTAATCACTAATATTGAAGATTCGTTAAGATTTGAATATAATTCTGATAAAACTGCAAAAACCATTTCTCTTGGAGCTAACTACGTAGATGTAAAAAATAATAATTTTAATGGTTCTATAACCTTACAGCCTTATACTTCAGCAATTTTGATTAAAGAAACCTCGTCTTCTGTAACACCTCCGGCCAATGTAGCGCCAGAGGTAAGCCTGACGAGCCCTGCTTCAGATGCGGCATTTACATCACCAGCCACGATCAGCATAGCTGCAACAGCAGCAGACGCTGATGGTACAGTAAGTAAAGTAGATT
>JANLXV010000109.1:0-4340 GCA_031365305.1 Chitinophagaceae bacterium | reverse complement strand
CCTTCTTCCCGTATCACTAATATATTATCGGCTCTTCCTGTTTTGCTAACTCCACCGCTTTTTGCAAGCGCATCTAAAATCGTGATTGTTTCGCCGGGCATAGCCAAAACCTGTTGCCCGCCAACATCGCCAATAATGGTTATTTTGTGATTGACAAAAGTTATGGTTATTAAAGGGTCTTTTAAATAAGGCAGCAAATCTTTCATTAATTTATCCCTTAGTTCATTCCTGGTTAAACCAACTATTGTAACGTTTCCTAATTTCGGAAATAAAATATTGCCTGATTTATCTACGAGATAACCTGGGGTTACTGCATTTTCAGTGGTTGCCTGTGGTGCGGTAAACAGTATTGACCCCTCTGCACTAAGGCTTGAAACGCCGATGCCTAATACATCGCCCTCTCGTATTTTAATATCAAAATCTTTGGTAACCACATTATGCAATACAGTGTCTTTAGGAAGATTTGAAAAGTACACAGACGGTTGTGTGGTTTTACAGGCTGGCAGAAGACCAATTAAAAGCGACAATACCGGAATAAATTTTCTTATGTAAAAATCCGGAATAAAAATATCATGTTTTGGCATCAGGGTACAAATTGCAATAGTTAATTTATTATTGGATTTTGAGTGCACGTTAAAACTTAGATGGTTTACAACTTAAGCCCTATTGAAAACATATTTGCAAATTAATTGATTTATACCCAATTACCAAAGGAGGTGGCATGGGCGCTAAACGTATTTACTAACGTGAAATTGAGGTATTTAGTTTTTCACCTTCATCGTAGTTACGACCTTGTCATTTTCAATGACCTGCAACAGAAGGTATTGGTTGGTATAATTTGCCGGTAAAGCAATTTTATATTTTGCCTGTTCTCCGGTATGGCTTAGTCTTGTTACAGAAATGTTTTTACCGTCCAACGTCATCAGGCGAATGTTGTATACGCCTTTATCCAAATCTTTAAACAACAAATTGGCCTCGCCTTTAATTACGGGATTGGGATAAATCATTATCGCCTGATTGGGAACAACTCCCCAGGGATTATTTTCTGCCATTGTTTTTAAAAAATGCACCGCAAACCGATTGGGAGCAAAACTGGCAGAATCAGAATTTATGGTAAACGGAAAAGTGACTTTGTCATCATGATCGAACCCGGTTGTGGTATTCAAGTAATTATCTTTTACAACCGCTCTGCAATTTTTTTGACCGGAGTATTCAAACGCCAGCCTGTAATTTTTATCTTTTAAACGGGTTAGCGCATACACAATGCTGTCTCCGTTTTTTACCTGTGTTCTTTGTTCAACAGCCAATACTGCTTTTTTATGTTGTATAGCAAAGTTTTCAAAGTTATTAGTTAACTTTTTTGAATCTTCACCGCCTGGCTCGTCAATAAATTCTTCATTAAAAAGAAGAAGATTACCATCAAGCAATTCTGAAGATGCATCATTATTTACTTCGTAAAGATTGGCTTTTAAAAAGTCTGTTTTTTTAACGGGAGAAAAGATAGCCGCACTGCTTTTACCGATAACCTTACAGTTTTCTGTAAATATATAATCTGAGCCACCGCTAACAACCTTCACTAAAAAAGCCTGACCAGATTGTATGGTATCGCAATAGCCTGATGGATAACTACCGCCGCCAGGCGTTGCTGTGTATCTGGCTCCATCATAAACACACGTTTGAAATGCACCACCATTGTATGCATTAAGGTTGGGATCCCACACATAAAATGTTTGTTTATTGGCCGCTATGGCATTGCTTACCTTTCTGTAATCAACAGATGAAGGATATGGATTACTGATAACCTGCACACCGGCACCGGAAAAAGCATAATTGATAGTGCCTGTTTTCAACTGGCCGGCGGCACGGAGAATAGTATTGTCAGCGATGGCATCTACGCCCTGCGCAAGATTATTTGCACGACTGCCTCTTACAAAAATCATATAGCCATCTGCATCTGTAAGTTTTGCAGCGTTTATATTAGGAACGTTATCCCAATCATCTAAAGCGGTGTTATAAGTTTTTATTGATGATCTTCCTGTCACATTTAAATCAAAGCCATTTACCTCCAGACCACCGGATATATGTGTGCCATAGCCCGGATGGGGGTTATTAGCAGAAGATGTTGCACCTTCCTGCCAGCCTGCGTTTATAGTTTGATTGGTTAGTACAGGAGTGGTTAGAAACCGCCATGCCCTATGCGCCGGGATAAATCGCTGTACAACAAAGTTTGCATTTAAACCGTAAGATATATTGCCCTCAAGAGGCGCAAGCCGTGCTGTTTTGGTAGCGTCAGAATTTAAAGTGATGGTATCATTAGTGGGCAACGACAAAAGCGTTGAAGCATAAATTTTTAAACTATCGGTAATACTCCCATTTCCCACAAGCGTTTTAGTGCCATTTTGCAGCAGGAGATCATTATAACCAAGGCCGGCGAAATTTTGATTGGTTCCATTTAATAAGACAGTGCCATTGTTGTGAACAAATACACTTATGCCCGATTTATTAAGATTGCCTTGAACAGTTAATGTTCCTGCAGGCGCAGTTTTATTGCCGCTGCCTGAGAGAGTAAGATTTTGATAAACCAGGCCATTAGCGTTGGTTATTGGTTGATCTCCTGTTCTACTGTACTCTATCGTACTACCAGGCTGTGAAACAATATTGATAATATTAGGATTGATAGACGAGTTTGCGGTTAGTGTAGGCGTAAAGCCATTGAAGCCTCTGTTATTCCCACATCTAAAGATGCCGCCATTTTCTACTGTTACTGTTTGAGTACCGCCTGTGCCGGTAATGTTGTTATCGTTAATCTCAAATATACCACCGCTTTTAACAGTAAAGGTGCCATTGGTATTTAGGGTGATATTTCCATTTGAATTGCCAACCCCACTGCCTGTAACTTCTATGTTCTGATAACTTTTGGAGCGAATGGTTTGTGAACTTGCACCGTTAAATTCTACAACACCGCCGGATAAATTATAATTACCTGCCATCATTGGCTGAGTGCCAGTCGTACCCAGCTTTAATCTTCCGCCGTCCATTGTAAAATTGGTTAATGTTACACCATCGCCCACATTATGGCTAACTGCATTAAGCACCGCCGTGCCGGTGATGTACACTGTGCCGAGTGGTGTAAAAGCATTGGAAGGCGTTTTAGTACCGCTGCCTGAAAAGATAATATTATAATAAGAAGGACCGGCACTAATTGATTGGTTACCGCTTGAGGCATTATACTCTATTGTAGAACCTGAATTTAAAATTAGACTTCCTGATGTAAGGGTAGCGCCTGTTCCATATAATCCATTAGCATTTGAAGTTTTCAACAAGCCGTTTACAATAACGCTTCCTGAAGTATTAGAAATATTAAGTGTATTTACATCAACCGTGCCGTTTACAATAACATCACCGGTAGTTTTATTAATACTGCCTGTACCTGAAATATTTATGTCAGCGTTCACTGGTATTGTTACACCATTATCCAACCGAAAGTTACCGTTGGTTATAACCTGGAGTGTGCCGTTAATATAAGCACTTGTGGCACTTAATACTAAATTACCGGTATTGTTTGTCAACGTTGAATTGCCATCAAGGCCATTGCGTATGATTTTGTTGCCCGTACCGGCAAGGCTAACACTGGCATTTAAAAGGAGCGCTCCATTAATGAAAGAATTGAATGAACCGCCGATTGCAACGATAGGAGCTTTACTTATTTTAAATAGCGGGATAACTGTACTAATGGCATTAGGAAAATAGGTTTGGCCATTGAAGGCAAAAGAGGTGGTTGTATTCCATTCAAAAACTGAAGAAGAATTCCATGCATTCGACACAGATGTAGCGAATGCTTCATAACCATTGCCTGTTATCACTGTACCATCTCCGATTGTAATTTTGCCACCTGATGCTATATTAATAGCAGCCGTTCCGGCAATGATAGAAGAGCTATATGTGGCTGTACTGTTTACCTGCAATATGCCAGAGTTGGCAATATCAATATCGTTACCACTTCCGTTATTAATATTCAATACGCCGCCGTTTGTAAGTAGTAATGTTCCTGAGACAGTAGTTTCATCTAAAGATATTGGAGATGATACGGTAACAGTATGGCTGGCTTGTATAGTTATTGGTTTATCACCAGAGGCAGGAATTAGTGTAGCATTGGCCCAGGTAATATTATCAGCCGAAGATTCCCATGTTCCAGTTGAAGTCCAATCGCCGGAATTTTTTGAGCGATAATACTTTGGAATTTGTAAGGATACATTTCCATTAAATGTAAAATCATTTATGCTGAAAGTGCCAACTCCCGAGCTTGCTCCCCATCCGTATAATCTAAAAGTAATTGAAGA
>JANLXV010000096.1:0-2101 GCA_031365305.1 Chitinophagaceae bacterium | reverse complement strand
CCTTCTTCCGGTAAATTTCCTTTTTTGAATTCAGCCAGGATCTCCGGATATTTCTTTTCCATTTCGATCAGGAACTGCTCTTCAAATGCTTTTACATTTTTTACAGCCACCATTTTTAATAACCCCTGTGTACCAAGATAGATCATCGCAACCTGCTTCTCCACACTAAAGGGCGAATATTGTGCCTGCTTCAGTATCTCCACATTTCTGGCGCCTTTATCAATTACGTTCTTGGTTGCAGCATCAAGATCACCACCAAATTTGGAAAAGGCTTCAAGTTCACGGTAAAGTGCCTGGTCTAATTTTAGAGTACCAGCTACTTTTTTCATACTCTTGATCTGCGCATTACCACCCACCCGACTTACAGAGATACCCACGTTGATTGCTGGCCTGATGCCGGCATTAAATAGATTACCTTCCAAGAAGATCTGGCCGTCAGTAATTGAAATAACGTTGGTTGGAATATAAGCCGATACGTCACCAGCCTGTGTTTCGATAATTGGAAGCGCTGTCAGCGAGCCGCCACCTTTTACAAGATGTTTTATACTTTGTGGCAGATCATTCATTTTTTGAGCAATCTCATCTTTTGAAATGATCTTGGCCGCTCTTTCCAATAAACGGCTATGCAGGTAGAATACATCGCCGGGATAAGCTTCACGCCCCGGTGGTCGTCTTAACAACAAGGATACTTCCCTGTAAGCTACTGCCTGCTTTGACAAGTCATCATAAATGATCAATGCAGGACGACCAGTGTCTCTAAAAAACTCGCCGATAGCTGCACCGGCAAATGGTGCGTAGAATTGTAAGGGCGCTGGATCAGATGCAGACGCCGCAACGATTGTTGTGTATTCCATAGCACCATTATCTTCCAGCGTTTTCATAACACCTGCAATAGTTGAGGCCTTCTGGCCAATAGCCACATATATACAATACACCGGTTTACCGGCTTTAAAAAATTCTTTTTGGTTGATGATGGTATCAATGCAAATGGCGCTTTTACCGGTTTGTCTGTCGCCAATCACCAGTTCCCTTTGGCCACGCCCAATGGGGATCATAGCATCAATGGCCTTTATACCGGTTTGTAAAGGTTCTTTAACCGGCTCACGAAAAATAACGCCCGGAGCTTTACGCTCCAAAGGCATCTCATACAGCTCACCAGCTATAGGGCCTTTGCCATCAATCGGTTCACCCAGAGTATTAATAACACGGCCTGCAAGTCCATCGCCCACTTTAATAGAAGCGATCTTCCCGGTTCTTTTAACCGTACCGCCTTCTTTAATATCACCGCTATCTCCCATTAAAACCACACCTACGTTATCTTCTTCAAGATTAAGGGCAATAGCTTTTACACCGTTTTCAAATTCTACAAGTTCACCGGAACTTACATTATTAAGCCCATACACACGGGCAATGCCATCACCCACCTGCAACACAGTTCCAACTTCTTCCAGGTTGGCGTCTACATTAAAATTGCTTAATTGCTGGCGAAGTATCGCCGATATTTCATCAGGTTTTATGTCAACCATACGTCTAGTTTATTTCGAGATTTTTATTCTTACTAAAACTGCTTTTATATGCAATTCAATAAAAATGACTTTACCTCAATTTATGAATGTAATCGTTATTTTGAAATTGTTTATGTGCATCTTTAAGATCCCGGATAACGCTGGCATCTACCAATTTACCTTCCATCTCTAAAACGAATCCTCCAATAATATTATCATTAACAGATGTTTCCAGGTCAAGATTATCAATATTATTGGCGGTTTTGATCTTATTTACGAAAGATGCTCTAAGCTCATCACTCAAAGGCACAGCTGTTGTAAGTTTCGCTCTATGAATTTTCTTTACAATATAATATTGATCTACAAATGCTGTGATCACTTCGGGTAAATTAGATTCACGGTTTTTAACGCCCAGTAATCTTATAAAAGATGCAGTAATTGGCGATAAGCGATTTTGTGTTACTGCATCAATGATTGTATTTTTCTTTTGCTCGCTGATGATCGGGCTATTCAGGAGTGCCACAAAATCAGGATTAGATTTACAGATGTCCTGCAAATATTTGATATCAGTATACACCTCCTCCAGTTTATTTTTT
>JANLXV010000013.1:0-4347 GCA_031365305.1 Chitinophagaceae bacterium | reverse complement strand
TTTGATCCTGGCCAAAAACACTAAGCGCAATGAAATAAAAAAAGCTGAGAAGGCGCCATCCTTTTGCTCGTAATAGCATGTATTACTTTACTTGAATTTTCGGATCGTAGGTGTGTTTATTACCGTCTGCGTCAGTCCAGTCAATATTGTATTCTTCCACAGTGCCGCTTTGCACATCGGGATCAATTCTTCCTGTCCAGTTTTGCGAGTGTCCGTCACGGGCAGGGCCGTTGCTAAATACATTTGGGCTGCCTGTTTTTGCATACACGTTATCTATTGTTTTAACTACTGCATTTGGGTGTAACAACCATTTGATCTTTTTCCCCTTACCGATTTTAAAAACGGTTGCGGGCCCGTTGTCATCATCCCGCAATGTAAGTGTATCCGATTCGGTGTCACCTCCTTCAATTTTAATGATTTCCGGGTTACCTTGTGCGGTTACAACCGTATGCCTGTGGCAGGAAAAAATAAGCGTAAAAAAAACAACACTTGAAATAATGATCAGTTTGTTGACATGCAAAATTAATCTCATAAAAAAAATTTGGAGTTAATGAATTATTGATGTCTTCCTCAGTTTGCATGGGTCTTTCAATAGAATGGAATATTAACGCCGTGTGCTTATTAAGCAAAATAACACGCCGCTGATTAATTTACAAGTTAATCTTTTAAATTTTTGGTTCATTGTAAATATTGCCCAAACAAGGCAGTTTTTATAACGTAGATAAGAATAGCCCTGCACGCCTGATTAGCCACTCTGCATTGCATGAGGGCAAAGACTTACTTGCGGAAAATTAATTGTGTATACTGATCAAAACCGCCAAACTTATGTTGCAGCACTTTTATAAACACGAAATTTTACACTACTCATTTGTACTTCATTCATCTTGATAAATCCTGACATCAGCAAAATAACCTTCTGTTCCAACATCCACCCAAAGCCCGATGGCACCCGATAAATCTGCTCCATGTTTCAAATCATTTACAATCAATGCCGGTTGCGTATTGTTATCCCGGAAAAGTTTTGCCTGTGCACCTTTTACTTCAATGCGCATAGTAATCCATTTATTCATCTCCATATCAGCGTAGGATTCATACTGCTCCGGCTTTTCTTTCCGCAGGCGGTCAAACTTATAATCAGGGTAAGAATAATATTGGATAGAATGATTTCGCCGTACCTGGTCATCTACCCTTGCATTCACGGGACGCAAATAAATACTTTCATATTTTGTATTACTGTAATTGATGTGGAAGGCCACACCAATAAAACCTCTTGCAAAATCCGGTGCATTCTTCAGCAGTCTGCTTAATACTTTTACTTCAATCGTTCCATTTTTAAAGGCAACCCCTTTAAGCTTAACAAAAGTTGGTTCGTCAACTTGTTTAACGGTTGAATCCTTAATCACTTTTATCACATCTTTACCCATCAGCTTTTCTGCTGAAACAAAAACATTCACTCCTTCAATGTTATTTTTATGAAGGCTAATTAATTGGGCTTGCAGGGTGCCTGCACTGAATGCAAGGCAAGTTATCACGGACAAGAAAATGTTTTTCATCATTATCTTTTTCTCAAAATTATTTTGTTAAAAAGGGAACGACGCATGCCCATACCGAAGGAAAGTTTTTTAAGAAGCAAATGATTACCAGTAAAACTCAATAAAAATTACGTCAATGTAATTCTTCGGATAAAAATTGCTATAAAGCCTAAGTATGATTATTACGTCTTACCCTTTACAAAAGCTTAAAAATATGCCAGGGCTGCTTTGTATCGTGATCATTGTTTTTCTTATGCCGTTCTTTCCTGTGCTTAGCCTGTTCTTTTTTCCGGGCCTTTTTCTTTTTCATGGTTTTCCTGTCCCAGGTAAATTTATTTTCTACCGGAAAGTAGTAACGTAGGGACATGTATAGCGTATTAACAGGTACAACAGTTTGACCGGCTTTAATACTGTTGCCTGCATTATCTTTTGTAAGAAATGTATAACCATTTATGAGGTGCAACCCAAAGAACCTAAAACCAACAGAAGGGCCAAAGCCAAAACGAGTGCCGCCATTAAAGTTTGTGAAGTAACCGGCGTTGGCGCCGTAGGTTAGGTTTATCCTGCCACGCTTCATCCACAGGCCGGCTTTATAACCCAATACATGATCCGCAAAATTATATTCCATGTTTGCAGTGGCGCCGATAATATAGGGTTTCAGCAGGCTGATCTTTCGCCACTGCGCCTCGCCGCCAAGTTCAATTAAAGTATTTTGGCCACGTTGCAAGCCTATGATGACGCCGGTGTTTCTTTGAAATAACTTTCTGCGTTCAATAGAAAAAGTGTTGTAATGATCATCGCCATGAAAGAAGGATGATTTAATAGTTGGGTAATTGTAAGCAACCTGGGCTTTTGCCATAAAGCTGCTACAGAGCAAGACAATCAATGCTATTTTCATACGTGTTGAAAGAAGGTCAGTTAAAAAATGAATCGTCTAAACTAAGTAAAAGCCTATCTATGCATAGAAGGATTAACAAGTTGTTATTGGTTATTAGCAACCGGCTATTACTTTAATAACTCACTGGTAATTTCATCTCTTGCCTTCTTTATGGATTGTCTCTTTATTTATCTTAATTTCCTTGCAAATTATAGTCATGAATAAATCTTTCTCAAGGCGGCAGCTCCTCAAAACCGGCGTTGTTGCTGCTATAGGTTCTTCGTATATCGGCAACGCATTCACCTCTCCTTTAGTTTCTAATGTTGCCAACATGGATGATGAGTGGCAAAATTTTAAAGTGGGTATAGCCTCATATACTTTTCGCAAGATGAGCCTGGAGGATGCCATCAAAGCTTTGCAACGCCTGGGTTTACATTATATTTCTATTAAAGATTTTCATTTGCCGCTTACCAGTACAACTGCTGAACGGCAGGCCGCTATGCAAAAGCTAAAGGCTGCAGGCATTACGCCATTAAGCTGCGGCAATATTACTATGCAGAACGATGAAGCTAACATCAGGCAGGCATTTGACTATGCCAAAGATTGCGGCGTGCCAACTATTGTCTGCAGCCCTCACCCTGACTCTATGCCCATATTAGACAGGATGGTTAAAGAGTATAATATTAAACTGGCTATACATAATCATGGGCCGGAAGATAAACGTTTCCCATCGCCATACAATGTGATGAAAGCAATAAAGGGATACGATGAAAGAATAGGGTTGTGTATTGACGTTGGCCATACAGCCCGTGCTAAAGTAAACCCCGCAGAAGCCATAATAAAATGTAAAGAGCGTTTGTACGACCTGCATTTTAAAGACATTAATTCTACAGAGCCGAATGGCACTACTATTGAAGCGGGCAGGGGAGTGCTTGATCTTCCGGCTATTGTTCACGCCTTGCATAAAATAAAATATGGTGGTTTGGTAAGCATAGAATTTGAAGGTTGGGAAAATGATCCGTTACCGGCAGTAGCTGAAACAGTTGGCTATACAAGAGGTTTGCTTGCAGGTAAAAAATGACAATGGTTTGTTACAGAGATATTGAATAGAAACTTTAATGCCTGAGTTTAAAACGGCTTTGTATTTGCTTGTTGCTTTCCTTGATTTTTATCATCTTCTAAAAGCAGTATGTATAAATTATATATGGTATTAATTGGCTGCTTGCCGGCGGGCCGCCATACTGAACAGCATGATGTTTTTTTTAGTATTGGCAAAAGCATCAGGGATATTTTACCCGCAGCTATGGCTTTTTGGCCCGAAGCAAAAGGCACCCTGCACTTAGATGCCTGGCGGGAAGTAACCCTTGTAAACGGTTATGCGATAGAAGTATTGGAGGAAGCAGGTTTTACTAATGCCCACCAATTATTTTTTATAAACTTAGGCGGTTACAAGCGTGATGAGTTTGAAGAGTTTCATTATAAAATGTTGGTGGCAGCCCCTGGTAAAGGCGAAGCAGTAATGCAGAGTAAGCAAACGGCATTTTTCCGGCACACTGGCTTTAAAGGCGCTAATGCACATATTGATGATAAGTATGGTGTTGACGTAGATGACATTTATGACATCAGAGATATATTGCCGCCTGCTGTTACACAACACTTCAGTTTAAAAATAACAGAGGCCGCACCAGGTATGCTGCAAGATGAACTTCATCTTGGTTATTTTAAACCGGATAAAGTTGACAAATGGGCACCATTACAGCAGGCATAATTATACAGCTTCTTTATCTTGCATTACGGCTGTTTTAAACAGGGCTTTCATAATTCTTTCAGAGGCAGTTTCGCAAAAATCAAGGCCTGAGTAATCAGGATTTAGTCCACCGATATAGGGCACAGCCATTATAAAAAATAATTGGTGGGTATTATTAAAACCTGCTTCCT
>JANLXV010000008.1:0-7271 GCA_031365305.1 Chitinophagaceae bacterium | reverse complement strand
CCACATAGCAGCATATAATATCATCGGATTGTTCATATCCATTGATATTTCGGCGCAGCCGGTTTTATCATCCACATACAAAACATTTTTCCAGGTAACACCGCCATCAACAGATTTATAAATACCTCTTTCTTTAGATGGTCCGTTGATTGCACCTTGTGCCGCCACATAAACAATATCAGGGTTTGCAGGATGAATCGTGATATTCGCAATTTGCCTGGTAAGATCAAGACCCTTTTTCTTCCATGTTTTACCGGCATCTGTAGATTTATAAACCCCATCACCATAAGACGTCATCACGCCCCTTGGTGCATGTTCACCCATGCCGACAAACACTACATTGGGGTCGCTTTGCGATACAGCAACCGCACCCACAGAGCCCGTTTTAAAATATTTATCAGAGATGTTTTGCCAGGTACCACCGGCGTTATAGGTCTTCCATACACCGCCACCTGTTGTGCCCATGTAGTAGATCAGGGGATCGTTGCTTACGCCTGTTGCCGTAACACAACGGCCACCGCGAAAGGGCCCGATGTTGCGCCAGCGCAAGGGTTTAAAATAGGGTGTACTATCTGCCGGCTGTATTATTGCTGCAGAAGGCAGAGTTGCTTTTGTTTTACCTGGCCGAACCTGGCTAAAAGCATTAAACAAGAGAGATGAAAATACTATGCTGGTAACAAAAGATTTCATTACAATAAAAATTTATAAGTAATGAAGATAATGAGAATAGACGCCGGAAAATTTTGAGCTGTAAAATAAAAGAGGCAACCTTTCGATTGCCTCTTAAATACTGAAATGTCATGATCAGTTTACATGAATTTCTCTTTGCGATGCTTCCTTACCCGGAATAACAGGAAGTGTAACCTGCAACACACCGTCAGCATATTTTGCTGAGATGTTCGCAGTGTCAATGGTTTCATCAATGGTAAACATTCTTTTAAAACCACCGCGGCTGTATTCCCGGCTGATCCACTCAACCTTTGGGAAATCTGTTGGTGGTTCATACGACACAGTGATTTCGCTACCTTTTACATCAAGGCGAAAATGTTCCCTAATGCGGCCGGGTGCGAAGACCAGCATTTCGTAGCTGTTGCCCGTTTTGTACACGTTTACAGCAGCCCTTTGCATTGAGCGGAAATGCAGTTGCTGATGCCTGCCTCCGTAGTTGCCTTTTGCGGCACATGATAGATTATACATGTTTTAATTTTTAAGTTGAAACAATAGCGTTTCTAAACATGCAGACGAATGAAGAGTGAAAATGTTTTAAGGGGTGAGAATATTTTTTTGAACACGAATTTTGCACCACGAATTATGTCGAATTACACGAATTAAAGTTTTTGGACATTATAAGTTGTATGATTGGATGTAAGTGTTCGTCTTTGCGGGCCGGCTTAAAAAAGATTTGAGCAAAATAATAATATGCAGGCGAAGCAATCTAATATTGGCTATCACAATTTAGCGACTGTACTATAAGATTGCTTCACCGGCGTGGGCATTTAGTAAATAAGAACATTTGTTTGTGGTTCGCAGAGACGGGATTATGAGCTTGCTTTGCTGCCGCAACTCCAAAACGCCATGAGTATCATGTTAATCGAATTAACGAATTAGAACTTATAAACATTTACGTCTTTGCGAGCCGGCACTGAAGATGCTCTTAATAAAGTGTACGTTGAGCCGGCGAAGCAATCTTACCACTAACTTTCATTAAGTACCAGAATTATTATGAGATTGCTTCGGCGGCACAGGCATTAAGTAACTTGAAAACTTTTTGCGCCACCTCGCAAAGACGGGGCACAGTTAGGCGAATCAATCTTACCGCTAAACTTTCATTAAATAACAGAATTATTATGAGATTGCTTCGCCGGCACAGGCATTGAGTAAGTTAAAAACTTTTGGTGCTGCCTCGCAAACACCGGGCATAGTTATTCTTATTACCTCCCTTTCTTTAACCCATTTAAATATTCTAAAAGATCAGCAAGATCCTGGTTAGATAAATTGCTGTGCAGGCCTTCAGGCATTAAAGATTGTTTGGACTGGCTCAGCATTTTTACATCTGCCATCTTCACCTGCGTTGTACTGCCACCAGGAAACCTGAGGTCAATGACAGATTTTGTTTTGCTGGCGATAATGCCTGACAACACCGAACCATCATTCGTTTGTACCAGCCAGCCCTCATAACCAAACCCTATACCTTCTGACGGATAAATAATAGAATTATAAACGGCTTCTTTCGGCAGCTTGCTGCCAATCTCCGTAAGCTCAGGCCCAAAGCTATAGCCAGCCTCTTTTACTTTGTGGCAGGTGGAGCAGGTTGACGTATAAATTTTTTGACCATTAACACTGTTGCCTTTTAATGAAAGCACCTCGTTAATTGGTGGTGCAGGTTTTGAAAGTGATGTTCGCATTGAGGCAGGTAAAAAGGTTTGCGCTTCGCTTCTTACAGCACCACGCCAGGCATTTTTTACACCGTCAACCATAGCAGGAATCAAAGGCTGCGGCACTTTTTTACTTCTCAACAAAGTCAACACTTTTTCCTCACCCAAATAACTATGGCCTAAGCTTTTGGCAGCCGTATTTTTTATGCCGGTATCTTTTGATAACATCATTTTTTGTAACACACTTAAGGCTTCAATTGTGCCAACACCACCAACAGCATAAATCAGTTGTTTTGCATTGCTGTCTGTGGGGTTTGCAATAGCCTGCATTACTATTGGCTCACCGCCCATTCTTAATAAAATTCCCATGGCCTTGGAATGATCAATTGCTGAAGAGGTATCTGCGGCCATTGCTAACAGTTGTTTGTTGTAGGCAGTTATATTATAGCGTGTAATCAGTTCGAGAAATTCATCAGTGCCTTTAATATTTTCCAGTACGGCATATAAGGCTTTTTTTGCTTTCGCAGAACCTGAAACACTTTTGGTATCCAGGTGATGCAGGATAAGCTTGTTAAGATTTACATCATTATCATCATGAAACATGCTTAGCAATAAACCAGGTTTGGCACTGCCATTATTAAAATCAAAAGCCCTGAAATATTTAAGCCGGCTTTTTAAATCCACAGAAGAATCTGTAGCTAACCTGGCAAGCATTGGCAGGGTAAGGTTACCTCTTGACCGCCAGATAAGGTTATTGGTTGCCACTGTATTTAAAGTATCAGCTATTTTAAAGTAAGCGCTGATAAATTTATCCCATTGCTTGTCTGCACCAATACCAAGCGCTTCCAGATACCACCTGTCTGTGCCATTATAGGCCTTAGCCAGCTTAGCCCAAAGCGTTGCAGCGCCTGCACTTGAATTGTGATGGCAATAAATAGCCGCCTGCCTTAACACCTGCGCATCTGTATTTGATAAACTATCCAGCTCATTAATAATATCAATCTTCATTTCTTTTGCGGCCCGTATAGCCGTAATAACCATTTTGTTATCCTTCTCTTTTAAGGCTGCCGCAATCATCCTTTTGGGATCATTTTTCATTGTGAGCAAACACCAAAAGGCTCTTGCCCGCAGGGCAGTATTAGAAGATGACTTGTATAAAGTATTAAGCCCCGCTTCTGCACCTGGCAATTTTTGTAAAGCCGACCAGGCTTTGTAGCGGACGGATAAATTAGGATTTTGCAATGCGGCTAAAGCACCTTCAACAGTTGAATAATTTTGTGGCTGAATTTTGTAAACATGGCCTTCCGGTGCTACTCTATATATCCTGCCTTTAACCTGGTCGCCGGCAGCGTGGCCGCCAACACCGGGGTCGTACCAGTCTGCTACTATCAGGGAGCCATCAGGCGCTGTGCAAACATCTGAAGGCCGGAACCATTTGTCTTTTTCGCCGGACAAAATATTTTCTATGGTTGCTGTATATCCTGCGCCATCCGGTGTTGTTAAATAAGAACGAACAATATTTGGCCCGGCATCGCAATGGATCATCTGGCCGTAAAATTTTTGTGGCAATAAGCCTCCCTCATAAACCAGGATACCTGTGGGCGAGCCTGCGCCTGTTTGTAAAAGATTAGGGATTTCACCGGGGTCATTAAGATGCCAATGTTGTAAGGGAATGGAATCTTCCATATTAGTACGGCTTGCCCGCCAGCCTGCGCCGGTCATCTCATCTGTATAGCCATAGTTGCCATATTCCATAACATCATTTAATCTTGTACCTCTATTGCCATCATCGTCATTATCGCTTTGCCATAAGCCGCCGTAGCTGTCAACGGCTACTTCATACGGGTTTCTAAAATTTTGGCCGAGGCATTCCACGTGTGAGCCATCCAGATTACATCTAAACACCAAACCCTGCTTATATTTTGCCGGGCCAATAATGTCTCCATCCTGATCCAGCACCGCCTTTCCATTTTTATCTTTCAAAGTTTTGCCTTCATTACCCATATTAAAATACAGCTTTCCATCAGGGCCAAACGTGAAAGCATGCACACCATGATCATGCTGTTCGCCATCAATGCCCTGGAACATAATTTCTTTACGGTCTGCCTTATCATCGCCATCCTCATCATAAAAATTCCATACATAAGGGCTTTGCGACACAATAACCCTGTTGCCTAAAACACATATACCAAGGGGTGCATTTATTTCCGGCCCCTGATAAAAAACTTTTGCCGTATCAATCTTACCATCTGCATTGCTATCTTCCAAAATCACTATCCTGTCGCCTAAAGCATTGGTCGGGTTGCTGTTTATAGCAGGCCGGTAATTATAGGCTTCAGTAACCCAAATGCGTCCACGGTCATCTACATCAATATTCGTAGGGTTTTTAAGCATCGGTTCACTCGCCAGCATTTCAACCTTTAAGCCATCAAAAATGTTTAATGAGGATAAAGCATATTTTGAGGTATGTAATTGTTCAGCTGTTAGTGTGTCCTGTTTAGCAGGCTGAGATTCAGTTTCAGGTTGTGACTTACATTGAATTATCAACAAGCAAATGGCAAGGCTTAAGGCTGTAGTAAGTTGTTTCATATAGAAAAATTGATGAAGAAGCGCAGTTTAATTTTTATTAGCTGATTCTTATTACATTTAAATATACTAACCATTCAGACACAGTAATATACCATGCCCATAATTGACAATGATCAATCTCTTCTAACAGAATTTGAAACGACTTATGTAAGAGCAATTTCAGGAAAACGTTTTGCCAATTATATTATTGATCTTATTTGCTTCTACTTTATGCTATTTCTGGCAGGCCTGGGATTGGGCATTTTTTTTCCGCAATCTCTCGATTTTATTAGCGGTGGTTCTTCTTTCGGATTAGTGGAGCGCATTGTTGGATTAGTGCTTTTCGCTTTGTTTATGTTTGCCCAGGAAGCTTTGTTTAACGGAAAAACAATCGGTAAACTTATTACTAAAACAAAGGCTGTTAACCTGGATGGTTCAAATATTTCATCATACACAGCTTTCTTAAGAGGATTAAGCAGGGCGGTACCTTTCGATGCTTTTAGCGCATTAGGTTCGCCGCCAAACCCATGGCATGATAAGTGGACCGGCACCATGGTTATAGATGAAAAAAGGTCTGCGGACTTATCGGTAGATATAGAAGCGCAATAAGAAATTTTTTTGCGGGGTACAACTAACCTGTAAAGCTTGCACGACTATTGTATTAGCTTTACATCACTAAAAAATTATTATGAAAAAGTATTTTTTGCTAACAATCATTTTTGCCTGCTCTTTAAGCGCCATTACATTTGCCCAGGTAGATAGCGCTGATTTAAAAAGATCTGAAAAGCGGATGATGAAGGCCGAACAAAGACGTGTAAAACAGGAGAAAAGAGTTAAACGTGCCAATGCAAAAATGGAGAAAAGCCAAAAAAGACTGAACAGGCAAAACAGGAAACTCAACAAAGCCAACCGCCAGACAAATAAAGAAGAGCGGACAATGGAGAAACAGCAGCAAAAATTAGAAGAGACTAAAAAAGATTCAATTCCAAATACTTCCCTTAGATCAAATATTCCTGATACAAAAGAAAAGCCGGCAAAAACAGCCGTTAATACTAAAACGTACTGGCCTTATAATAAGATTCGCCGATCAGATTGTTAGCTTTAAGAATTGGACTTTATTATACCAGGTCAATATCAAAATTTACTAACTGAACAAATTCGGCGAGCCGGATATCAATTTCTCTTTTTGTAATTTCTTTAAGGCGTTGCGGACCAAATTTTTCAACACAGAAGCTTGCCATTGCTGAACCAACAATAATGGCTGTCTTCATATTTTCAAAACTTACATCTTTTGTTCGTGCAATGTGTCCTATAAATCCGCCGGCAAAAGCATCGCCTGCACCGGTTGGGTCAAATACATCTTCGAGTGGTAGAGCCGGCGCAAAGAACACATGATTTTCATGAAACAGTAATGCGCCATGTTCGCCTTTCTTTATTATCAAATATTTTGGGCCCATGTCCATTACTTTTTTTGCGGCTTTTACTAACGAGAACTCGCCACTTAAAAACCTGGCTTCACTGTCATTAATCAGCAATACATCAATCATAGTGAGCGCTTTTTTTAAATCATCCAGCGCCGTTTCCATCCAAAAATTCATCGTATCCAATACAATAAGCTTTGGCCGGGTTTTCATTTGATTGATCACATTCATTTGCAGTGCCGGTACAAGGTTGCCGAGCATTAAAAATTCTGCATCCTGGTAGCTGTCGGGCACAATAGGGTTAAAATCTGCCAGTACATTAAGATCTGTAATTAATGTATCTCTTGTGTTCATATCAAGCTGGTATTTACCACTCCAAAAAAATGATTTTTTACCTTTTACAATTTCAACGCCATCCATTTTAACGCCCCTGCTTTTTAATTCATCCATTTCACTTTCAGGGAAATCATCACCAATAATTGAAATTTGTAATACCGGCTGCACTAAGTGGCTGGCAGCATAGGCCACATAAGTAGCTGAACCTCCTACTATTTTATCTACTTTACCAAAAGGCGTTTCTATGGCGTCAAAAGCCATAGTGCCTACTGCAATTACTGACATATCTAAATTTTAAGCGTGTAAGTTTGTTATGAAAAATAGCTGCAAATGTATAAGATTAAACAGTGAGGATTTATTAAAAGTATTTCTATTTACGTCTTACAGAAAAAACTATGCTGATACAAATTCACCCGGAAAATCCGCAACAGCGTTTGCTTAACCAGGTTGCTGCCACATTAAAAGAAGGCGGCGTAATTGTTTACCCGACAGATACTATTTATGGCCTGGGCTGCGATATTTCGAATCATAAAGCCATTGAACGTATTTGTAAAATAAAAAATATTGATCC
>JANLXV010000015.1:0-5174 GCA_031365305.1 Chitinophagaceae bacterium | reverse complement strand
AAATCATTTATTGCTTCGGTTACAGTATCGAAAGATTTCATAATATCCGTGTTTAATTATTATGATTTATTGTGAACAAATAAAGTTATAATCAGTTGCCAGATGTATATATAATCGCCAAAGTTATAACGTTGTACACCGCATCATTCAAAATAATTTAGATGTACATTGCATATCTTCAAAAGTTAATAACCTGCGGCATATCTTATGAGTAAAAAAGAGGATAGAAAAAAAGATAAAACCTTATCTACATCATCATTCATTAAAGGGACTATTGACATTACCAGGTCAGGCGCAGGCTATTTAATTGTGCCCGGCATGGAGAAAGATATTTTTATTAAACCAAATGATTTGAACAGGGCGATGCATGGCGATACAGTAAAACTAAAATTAAACGAGCACCCCGGCAGAAGACTGGAAGGAAAAGTGGCAGAGATTGTTGAACGAAAACAAACAGAATTTACAGGCACCATTGAAGTGAACTCAGCCTTTGCATTTTTTAAGCCTGACACGCAAAAACCATTGCCTGATTTTTATATTAACAGGAACCGCTTAAACGGTGCTAAAAATAATGATACAGTTCATGTAAAATTTTTGAACTGGGGCAAAGATGATAAGAACCCGGAAGGTGAAGTGATGAGTGTTGTAGATGAGAAGGACCTGAATGATATGGCCATGAATGGCATTCTTTCTGACAGCGGCTTCCAGGTGGGCTTTAAGGCAGATGTTCTGCAGGAATCTGCTGCTTTAAAAGATGATATTCTGCAGGAAGATATTGAGCAACGTAAAGATTTCAGACAAACCTTAACCTTTACTATTGACCCGGTTGATGCGAAAGATTTTGATGATGCGATCTCTGTAAAAAAACTGAATGATCATGAGTATGAAATTGGTGTTCATATTGCTGATGTGAGCCATTTTGTTAAGCCTGAAACGTCCCTTGATGCTACGGCGTATGAAAGGGCCACGAGTGTATATTTACCTGACAGGGTAAACCCTATGCTGCCTGAAAAAATTTCAAATGAATTATGTTCACTGCGGCCTGATGAAGATAAGTTTACATTTTCTGCTGTGTTTATTATGGATGTAAAAGCTAAAGTGAAAAGCTATTGGCTTGGCAAAACATTTATTCATTCTGATCATCGCTTTACGTATGAAGATGTGCAGGGAATAATTGAAACTAAAACAGGTAAGCATAGTAAGGAAGTATTATTGCTGAATGATATCGCACAAACTTTAAGAGCCGAACGGTTTAAAAACGGTGCCATTAATTTTTCTTCAACCGAGGTTAAATTTAAGCTTGATGATAATGGAAAACCCATTGGCATTGTGGTTAAGGAAAGTAAAGAGTCGCACCAGCTTATTGAAGAACTGATGTTGCTGGCCAACAGAACTGTTGCGGAATATGTAAGCAGCATAGAAGTGAATAAAAAGCCTGTGCCTTTTCCTTACCGGATACACGATACGCCTGATGATGAAAAACTGTTGCCTTTTGTAGCCTTTGCAAAAAAATTCGGTTACCAATTTAATATGCATGATGAAGCCGCTGTGGCAGAATCTTTCAATAAAATGTTGTTAGAGGTAAAAGGCAAGCCCGAACAACATGTGCTTGAACAACTCGGCATCCGCACTATGGCCAAAGCCATTTACACTTCTGAAAATGTAGGCCACTATGGTTTGGGCTTTGAGCATTATTGTCATTTTACCTCACCGATCAGGCGTTACCCCGATGTGCTGGTACATCGTGTGCTTTTTGATTTGCTTAATAAGAATATGCAGCCTGATAAACGCATGGAAGAAAAGTGTAAACATTGCAGCGACCGTGAAAGGGCCGCCATGGAGGCTGAAAGAGCCGGCAACAAATACAAGCAGGTAGAGTTTATGAAAGATTTTATAGGCGATGAATTTGATGGCGTGATCAGCGGTGTTTCTGCTTTTGGTTTTTGGGTAGAAACGGTTTTGCATAAATGTGAAGGATTGGTTTCGGCAAGAGATTTATCTGACTATGATGACTTTCGTTTGGATGAAACGGACTATGCTTTGGTAGGTTTAAGAACGGGTCGCAAATTTAGAATGGGAGATTTGGTGAGGATAAAATTGGTATCAGCAAATCTTGGTAAGCGCCAGCTTGATTTTGACTGGGTGCCGCCTGCAGGCCAGTCTTTAACCGTAAAATCTTCTAAACATAACAGGGGAAATAAAGAAACATCTGCTTCTAATGAGAAATCCGGAGCGAAGAAGAATAATAGTGATGAAGTTGAAAAAAGAAAACCAGGTAAGCGAAAAAAGAAGTGAATAATAAAACATACAAATTTTAAATACTGCAATAAGAGAATAGCGTTGATAATGCATACCTATCAGGAACTTTCAAAAACTTTCCAGGAACAATTTAACCGGCGGCATTTTCCGCAGAAGCCGTCCGGTTTATATGATGCTGCTGAATACATTTTAGGCTTTGGTGGTAAAAGAATAAGGCCTGTAATGTGTTTGATGGGCAATGAGCTCTTCAGTAATATTGACAGTGACTGTTACCATATAGCCATTGCTATAGAGTTGTTTCACAATTTTAGCTTGATACATGATGATATCATGGACAAAGCGCCACTAAGAAGAGGCCTCTCTACAGTACATACAAAATATAGCGAACCTACTGCTTTGTTATCAGGCGATGTGATGCTGGTGATGGCCTATAATTATTTAAACAAGATCTCTGCAAAACATCTTCACGGCGTAATACAATTGTTCAACCGCACAGCCATGCAGGTTTGCGAAGGCCAGCAGTTAGATATGAATTTTGAAAAAAAGGATGACGTAGATTTTGTGGACTATGAGAAAATGATTGAATTAAAAACATCGGTGTTGTTGGCAGCAAGTTTACAGCTTGGTGCAAAGCTTGGTGGTGCAGGAGAAGGGAACCAGCTTAAACTATATGAATTTGGCAGGAATATCGGGATGGCCTTCCAGGTGCAGGATGATTATTTAGATGCCTTTGGTAATGCAGAAAAGTTTGGAAAAAAGATCGGCGGAGATATTCTTGCAAATAAGAAAACTTTTTTAGGTATTCATATAGCCGAGGTAGCCAATCAAAAACAAAAACAATTTCTTGATTTACTTAATGATAAAAGTGATGATGAAAAAATTGCAGGCACATTGCAGGTTTACAGGGATTGTAATGTGGCGGATTGGTCAGAGCAGTTGAAGAATGCATTTTACCGGCAGGCCCTTAAACAACTTGATGATATTGCAGTGACATCTGTAAGAAAAAAACCGTTGTTTGAAATAGCAGAGCAGCTAATGAGCAGAGACGTTTAATATCACTGCTGAACCAACTTCAAGCCAAGTACCGAGGCTATCAATGTTGTAAGAAAAAATAGTCTCCAGAAGGTTGCCGGCTCTTTAAAAATTAATATACCTGCAATAACAGTTCCCGCAGCACCAATGCCAGTCCATACCGCATACGCAGTGCCAACAGGTAATGTTTGTGTGGCTTTATATAACAGCAACATGCTTATGATAAGGCAAACAATAAACCCCATCATCCAGTAAACGTAGGCTGTGCCCGAAGTTTCCTTAGCCTTGCCGAGGCATGTGGCAAAGGCTGTCTCAAACAAACCTGCTATAATTAAGATGATCCAGTTCATGGTTAAAAATAATCAAATGATGCTGGAGAGTGAAAGTTGTTGGCAAGAGTTTTATGCAACTACTAAGTATAGTGGTTCAGGCCTAGATAGCGTTCACTTTGTTTAGCCGATGTCCATGTGTGGTCGCCTCACTCCTTCATTTTTAAGATTTCAATAATAATCCTTAGAGTTTTATCATCAACACTATCAAACTCTGACTTATCGAAAATAGTCAGCAAATAAATCTCTTTATTGTTGGTCACTACATAAGTGATAACCCGTGCACCACCACTTTTTCCTTTGCCTTTACTCTTTATAGCAAGCCGGATTTTGTATGTGTCATTACCTAAAGCTGTACCTTTCTCTGGTTCATTTGTAAGAGTAACACTTAAGTCTGCAAGTTCTGTTTTAAGAGATGGAAATTTTTTGACAAGTCGCTTAGCTTCTTTTTTAAACTTGTCACTGGGTATAACACTAAAGTTCATCCAGGAATTCATTTAGTGTCTGCTTGTGTTCTTTTGATTGTTTAAGAATAGCAACTTGCTCAAACGCTTCTTTGAGGTCAGACTTAAGTTTTAAAGCCTGTTCATATTTCCAAAGTTTATTAAGCACCCTTTCCCATTCATTTAACGGCAACTGAACGGCCTGGGTGTTCCCATTTATATCATTTAAATATTGAAGGGCAATTTTCATAGCCCAAATTTAAGAAGTTTTGCCGAACGCAAACAGTCAAAAGGAGACGTAAAATATTAACTGCATCTTTGGCACTGTGCACGCACGAGTTATATTTGTTCGGTTTGTGTTAGTGCAGGTGGTTCTCCGACCTGTTTCCATTTTATTACTTTTTATGGCAGTAAATGATATTCTTAATACAAGGCTTTCAAAATTAAATAGCACTATAGTAACGTTCAGGCACAGGTAAGAGACCTGCGCCAGTGTTGAAAAAGTTGCTCTTCAGTAACGCTTGTTCGCCGCTGGCCTATTCATCTTCTTCAAGCCCTACCATTTCCAAAAATATTTTTTCAAAAGCTTTTTGGTAGTGCCAGATAAAGCTCTTTGCTTTCATTTCATTTGTATATTCTTCTTCTTTCCAAAATCCGTAATTATTAACTGCAATTTCAACTTTTATTTGGTTATAGTGAACTCTGGAAATTCGTTCAATTTCTTTGCTTGCAGAACCAAATCTGGAGTCTTCTGTCTTAAGCTTAAGTACTTCTTGAAACTTATAATATTTCAGCTCAATTAATTCTTGTTTTATTAAGTCTACCGTTAATAGAAAACCTAACCATATTTCTTTTTCATCTTTTGAATGCTCGTTATAAAAGCTGGTTAGTTCTTTCTCCGTCTTCTCAGTAATAATGTCAAATAACTGATTATAAAACTCCAAAACTTGCTTTTCGATTAAATGTTCTTTTTTACTCCTATACTCTTTTAATCCATAATAAAAATCATCCTGCCGTTCTAAATCATTTGTTGAAAATTGGAAGTTTCTACCATATCCACCACCGACGTGGCTATCTAACTCCATGGTTAATTCAACTGCTTTTTCAGGAT
>JANLXV010000687.1:0-2147 GCA_031365305.1 Chitinophagaceae bacterium | reverse complement strand
GGTCGAATAACCCCAATGAACAACCCTCCAGTGAAAATCCAATATATTCTCTTCCGTTTAAGGTACCCTACAATAATTACGAAGCAAAATTTCAACTCAGCTTCAAATCAAAAATTATACAGGGGTTGATTAAAGGTTATGGTGATGTATGGATTGCCTATACGCAAAAAGCACACTGGCAATTATATAACAAGGCTTTGTCAAGACCTTTCAGAGAATTGAATTATGAGCCGGAGGTAATCTTAAATTTTGCCACTAACATACCTCTTGCCGTCTTTAAAACACGTATGCTCGGCGTATCATTTAATCATCAATCTAATGGCCGTACCCTGCCACTATCACGAAGTTGGAACAGGATTATTTTTATAGCCAGTTTTGAAAAAAAGAACTGGCAGATTTTTCTGCGGCCATGGATACGCCTTGCGGATGAAGAAGATGAAAACCCCGCCATTGCTGACTATACGGGCCAGGGGGAAGCTGTAGTTATTCATAACATTGGTAAACACCAGTTATCGGCTATTGCAGCTCATTCCTTAAAGACAGGACAAAAAAGCCACGGCAGCATCCAGGCCAACTGGGTTTTTCCTGTATGGAAAAATTTAAAAGGTATGTTGCAGGTGTCAGACGGCTATGGCGAAACCCTGCAGGATTATAATCACCGGCAAACTACAGTTGGCATTAGCGTTTCTCTAATGGAATGGTAACTTAAGCCACTCCTCAGGTAGGTTATTTATTTAAGACGTCCTGATTTTTTTTGACTCGTTTTTCTAATAGCTTTACGGTATTAATTACTGATGGTAAAATTATCACTAAACGTTTTTTTCTTAAGCATTGCTAAAACAAAACCGCCTCACTTGTTATGAGGCGGCTGTATTAATGTAAAAAATATTATTTAGAGCTTAACTCAGCCTGGTAAAATAAAAGTTCTGACCAGCTATGATCTACAGCATTTTTTACTGCCTTTATATAATTATCCCAGGAGCCTTCGCCGTTAGCCTGTGTATAGCGCTCCCGCATTGGTTTACGAAAGCTGCTTGCTCTTTCTTTTAGTCCATCTTTATACCTGGTTACAACTGCAAATTGAGGTTCACCGGAACCACTTGCCTCATATACTGCAACGCTTTGGCCGCTGGCTTCCCATGTTTTTTTAAAAGGCTTCAGCATATTTTCAACATCTTCAAAATAACCGGGCTTTATAAAAACATGGTTAATGGCGATCTTATTAGAATATTCAGTTATAGCTACGCTGCTAAGATCTTCCCGGTATAAAGAATACGCACTGCTGCCCCTGTCTGTTAATAATGGCGCAATATTTATATTCCAATCGGCTGTATGCGCTTTGCCAAGATCGCCTCTTGTATCTAAATCTTCCCAGCTAATTGGCCCTTCCACAATGTGGTATCCGCCGAAGTCAGGGCCTGATTCAATACTAAACACCCGCCATTTCCAGAGCCCCGTATGATATTTTTGCGCATGTGCTGCCAATGCTTTTTCAAAGGCCTGCACTTTATCAATCTTTGGAAATACACGTGTTGCTGAAACAACATTTTTGTCCTGGGCAAAAGTAAAAAGTGGTAATGTAATAAGCAGAATGATGAACCTTTTCATAATAATACATGGTTTAATGGTTATAAAAAAAATGAAAGGCTCAGGAGTAAGGGCGTGTGTTAAGAGGAAGACTGTATAATAAATAAATATATTGAAACAAAAAAAAGTTATTGCCGTTTTCTTTAGAAAAATATTATCCGGCTAACCGTTTTATAAAATTAAATATTAAGCGAGGCAATTATCTGCTTCACAACTTTCCTTAGTAGGGTAGCCAATCAGCGACACCTGCTGCCAGCCACCCTGCACAAGCCGGTAACAATAAAACTTTGTTTTACGCTTCATACATTTACAATCAGTTGCGGGCAATACTTCGGGCATGCCACGTGTAGAACCGGGCCTACTTTCAATTTCCGTAACCACGCTGTCTTCCGGTATAAAAGATGGCTCAGTAATTTTGCCTTGTATTTTTTTTAGGCTTGATTTTTTAACAGGCGCTTTTGCCTTTGGTTTAGCTGCACCTTTTTTTGGAGATGATTTTTTGGAAAGCCTTTTTGCAGGTTTTAATTTTTTAACGGTGGTTTTTTTTGAGGCTTTACTGG
>JANLXV010000662.1:0-21193 GCA_031365305.1 Chitinophagaceae bacterium | reverse complement strand
GCAGAAGGCAACATGGCGGATTTATAGATATGGTACAACCTGTTTACAGGAAGCCTGTATTAGGCTTTGACAAATCAATTTGGAATGTAGCGCTGAGACTTGAACATGTGGACTGGAACAAAGGCACTTTCAAATCAACCGGTGGTGAAATAACAGATGATATCCTTTCCATATCCCCAGCCATTAGCTGGAGGCCAACACCACAAACAGTTTTCCGTTTAAACTACAGGTATAGTTTTCAAAACGATTTGTTAGGAAATCCACCATCAAAGGTTGGTGCTATACAATTTGGCCTCTCTACTTATTTTTAAAATTAAAATAGGAATAATGCATGTTATGCCCGCTGCACTACATTCGCAGAGCAAAGAAAAATACGCAGATAAAATGAGAACAATCTTAGTTATCAATCTGATCATTTATATGCTATCCGGGTGTGCGGAAAAACAGGCTTCTAAAATTGAAGATCATGTTATTGCCAAAGGACAGATGCCAAACATGGCAAAGGACGAAAAGGGCAATGTTCATTTAGTATACGGCTCTGGTGATAGTTTGCTGTATGCTGTTTCCATTGATAAAGCAAAATCATTTTCTTCATCTGCACTTATAGCCGTATTGCCGGGTTTGTATTCATTTGCAACAAGAGGGCCGCAAATTGCGGCCACAACAACCGGTGTGCTGGTTACCGCAGCAACTTCAACCGGAAATATATTTTCCTTTTATAAGTCAAAAAATGATAAATGGGTATCCTCAGGAACAGTAAATGACAGGGATACTATTGCTAAGGAAGGTTTAATGTCGCTAAGCAGCGAAGGTGAAAATGCCTTTGCGGTTTGGCTTGATCTGAGAGACGATAACCATAACAAACTCTATGGTGCAAGATCAGGTGATGGCGGCAAAACATGGTCAAAAAATATCCAGGTATATGCATCACCGGATACCACAATTTGTGAATGCTGCAAACCATCTGTAATAATTAAGCATAAGACCGTTTATGCGATGTTTCGCAATTGGTTAAAAGGTAACCGGGATTTGTATGTAATAAAGTCTGCAGATGGAGGTAATACTTTTGCTGAAGCCCAAAAGTTAGGTAATGGCAATTGGGCATTAAATGGCTGCCCCATGGATGGCGGAGGCATTGCTGTTAGTGACAATAATGACATACAAACTGTTTGGAGAAGAGAAGGCAAAATTTATTCTGCCGTTCCGGGTGCGCCTGAAAAAGAAATTGGCGAAGGCAGAAGCTGCGCCCTGGCGATTGTTAACGGTAATACTTTTTATACCTGGGTTGAAAACGGGAATGTTATTGTTTTAAAATCAAAGGGTGAAAAAATAATTGTTGGTAAAGGCATTCAACCGATCATTAAGCAGCTTGATGATAATACTCTGATCTGCGTATGGGAAAACGATAAACAAATACATGCTTCCATTATTGATCTGTAATCTCATTATCAAAACGCAGGAGCATTATTTTAATACGGCATATATAAAGATCCGGCAGATCTTCCCCTTGCTCTCGGATAAATTCTTAAATAGACTTCGCCGGCCATGGGGGGCGCTGCCATATAAGTTGCGTAAGCGTTGATCAGGCTTGTAAACACTTAACTGGGCACCCAAAGCAATTTTTGTTTTACCAGTATTTACAAGGTCATAAGATGCACCGGCGGTAAGGGCATGCACAGTAAATAAAGCCTCATTGCCAAATTGGCTTTCATCTAAATATAATTCTTCGGAAGACTTTTGCACCCATTCGTACCTGCCATATACGGCTGTTTTATTTATATTATAACTGCCCTCTAACAATAAGCCGTTTTCCGCATGATGACCTTTGGTTTTATTCATGTAACAATTCAGGTTGTTTAATAAAGCCGTGTGAAGCCTGCAAAGCCCAACTGGCTGTGAGATTGTAAGATAATCTTCCACTCCAGCTATCAAACAATGGCTTATCAAAATCATACCTGTTTTCATCAGGTTCTCTGCCGGTAAACGAGTAGCCTTCTATCTTAACATTACCATATCGCACACCAAGTGTTGCCACGCCAAAAGTAATATGGGTAGCATCAACCCAGTGGTGGGTTAATGGTGCATCAGGATTAAAAAACCCTGAAGGCCGATGAATATAGGCAGCCGGCCCTAAAGCAGGCTCACCGGGATAACCCACGTATGCAAACACATCAGACTTTGAGGAAAGGGCCTGTGAATAACTCACGGATAATTCAGAGAACAGATCATGCGGATGCTGCCTGTCTACCAGGGGTTGATTTTTATAACTTTCCCCGGTTTGAAAAAGCAACGGATACCCTTCACCACCTGCAGTTATGGGATCAAGAGAAAACATGGTATTAAAATGAAAAGAGGCCATTCTTACCTAAATTCCTTTGGCCCATCAGCATTACCATATTTGGTGCATCAAACTTTGCATTGCGCTGCTGCCTTTATCAAAAACGTCTTTTTTATTATACCTGATGTAAGCATCGCCATGCAGCATGTACATCCACTTTTTTGCATGAAACATATAACTATACATTGGTGAATTATCCGGCAGCCAGGCTGTGCCAGAGCCATTCCTCGTCATAGGCAGGTTGCGGGAAAAGGCATTTGACATACATTTGACATACTCATATCCATATTCATATTATCATGGCCTTGCATTTTCATGTGATCATGATTGTTATCACCCGAACCGCTCATGTCATGAGGCATGCCGTTATTATGTGGTGTAGTGTCATGTTTAGCATCCATCTTCATGTCTATGTTTTCCATGTCCATTGGCATTGAAGATGCAGGCTTTACAGAGTCTTTCTTTTGCGGCGCTTCATGTTGCATGTGCTCATGCTGGGCAAAAGCATAAACTGCATAAAGCAAGTATGGCGTTTGTTATTATTATTTTTTTCATAAGTTATTTGATGATCTGTACTAAATTCTTTAAGCTTAAACCAATGATACAATCATTGCAGCGCTCATTATTATCATCAGTGTATCTTCAATAATAGTTATCGTGCTCATGGGTAATTTGAAAATCACTCCTAAACAGGCGCATTGTATTTTCTTTTTATTAAACACACTTTGCATAACACCTGTTATACTGATGCACATCACTAAAAAAGTCACACCATTCGTTAGCAAAGGATTTAAGCGTAAGAGATAAGCAATACCTAAAGCCAGCTCAATAAAAGCATACAAAACGCCCCATGCCCGCCATTTTTTGGCTATAATATCATAAGTGGCATAGTTTTCTGCAAAGCCAGTTAAGTCAAGCATCTTAAAAAATGAAAACACTAAAAAGAATGCAGCCATAAAATTCTGCATCCAGTTATCCATTCCAAAAGTGTTCCGGAACAATTCGATCAACAGGGTAAGACCTGAGATATAGGCGCCTATGAGCAATATAGGTTTATAGGTCGCAAACCATGACGCCTTATTTTCTTCAGCCGCATCATGAGGCATCATTGTATTGGCCTCCGTGATGGCGTAATCGCCTGCTTTATGCAATGCTTCCTGCAGCACTGTAACCGGTATATGCTTTTGCATGGTAATGGCAGCCTGTGGCGGATCAAGCTGAACATGGGCTGCTGTAATACTCCCTATTTTAAGTAGCTGGCTTTTGGCTTTATTTACGCATCCATTGCAGGTCAATCCTGTTATATTGTAGGTATGTGTCATAACAAAATTATTGTAACACAAAGCTACCATTGAAGGCTGCCGGGGCTGTTATATAATTATAGATAAGACTTACATTATTTCTTCTTTCCTACATCATCTAAGGATAGCCGGCCTTTAGCACCCATTTGTTTAAACTGTGAAGGTGTAAAGCCGGTAAGTTTTTTAAATTGTGCGGAAAGATGGGCAACACTGCTATAGCCTAACTCGTAGGCGATTTGTGTAAGCGATAACTCATTATACACAATGAGTTCTTTTACCTTTTCTATTTTTTGATTGAGGATATATTGCTCAATAGTTATGCCTTCAACTTCGGAAAACAGGTTGCTGATATAGGAATAATCATGATGCAAATGTTGTGCGATCAGCTCACTAAACTTTTTCTGCGGCAACTCATCTTTATAATGGATGGCATCTATTATAAAAGTTTTCACCTGCTCAATCTGTTTACTTCTCCTGTTATCAATTAACTCAAAGCCGGCAGCTTTTAATGCAACAGATAAATTGTTTACCTGCTCACTGCCTAACTTTTTTTCTTCGATCAGCACCTCACCTAATGCAACATTTACAGGGTGCAATTTTAATTTTTCCAGTTCTGACTTTACCACCATCCTGCAGCGATGGCAAACCATATTTTTTATGTATAACAGCATCAGGCAAAGCTACTGCTTAAGGCATTGGAATTCTATCGCCTAACCTTTCTGAAAATTAAATATCCAATGCTTGCGATACTTATCAGTAAGCGAACCAAACCTGCCACCCCACGGCATGTCTGTCAATGCTTCTATAACTTTTCCGCCCGCTGAAAGTTTTGTAAAGAAAGTATTCAATTCATCTTCGCTGGTGCAGTTAACACAAAGCTGAACAGAATTACCTTCAACTCTTTTATCCCGGCTAAGATCAGAAGCCATAATAACAAGGTCGCCACTGGTGAGTACAGAATGCAGTATCCGATCTTTGAACTCCGGCGGCATTTGTGCTGCCATTGCCGGCATTTCTCCAACTGTTTGTAACACAAGTTCGCCACCAACAGCATCTTTATAAAAGGTCATGGCCTCACGGCACTCGTTATCAAAATTTAAGTAAGGATTTAGCTTTGCCATTGTTTTAATTTTGAAGAGATAAAAGTAGAAGAATAATGATTATTTACACATGCTGTTAACGGCATTTAAGCGGTGTAAATGCGCCAGACATGGATGTTAGGCTCTATTCAATTGGTTGAGTTTTATCTTTTCAATTTGTCTTTTGTGCCGCAGGATATGTACAATGGCATGCTCCATCATTTGTTCTATATCGTACGATTGTCCCCATGACGTTTTTAATTTTAAAGCGTTATCATATTCTTCAAGTTCATCGTTCCTAAAATTTTTAAGAACATTTTGGGTGTACCTGAAAACACACCAAAGATCACTGGCATAATCTGCAACGGCTAAATGAAAAACTTTACCCGGCCGTATAAGATTGTCCCCCCTTAAATTTTGTATACAAGTGGCGTAGCCAAAACCTGCATAAACCACATGCGTTAAAATGGTTTGAAGAGACTTGCAATTCTCATCTGTGGTTTGTGCATCTGTTATAATGGTTAAAGCATCAGCAGGAATGTCTTTAATAACATTTCCAAAATCGGCTATGGCTTTTTCATATATGTCGAGCAATGCTCCTATAGCACCTTCTCTGTAGATCATGATTTATTTATTTAGCTGGTTTAAAAATACAATTCAATCAGGTTTGCCGGAATAGAAAAGATAGATTGTATCGCAGGTATAATTTAGTGATTTGATTAAAATTTTTTGCAATATTTGATACTTAAAATTTAGTGAGACTGGATACATGATTTTGAAGAATGTTTTTTTCAGGCTTGCGCATTGGGAAACCTGGCATTATCTCGCAAAGTATATTCCTATTATGCCCGTATGGTTTTGGTATTGCCTAAGGGCAAGATCATTATGGTTTTTTACACCATCCAATCCTACGCTATGTTTTGGCGGTTTTGAAGGCGAGACAAAAAGTGAAATGTACGCCCAATTACCGCCGGGCACCTACCCGAAAAGCATTTATATTTCTCCGGCTACTTCTTTTTATGACTTAGAATGCCTGATTGAAAAAAATGAATTCACTTATCCATTTTCAGTGAAGCCTGATGCCGGCATGATGGGCTTTATGTTTCGGCATATTCACAATGTAGGAGAGCTTAAAGCATACCACCATAAAATGCCGGTTACTTATATTATCCAAACGCTAATTACCTACCCGCTGGAGGTAAGTGTGTTTTATTACAGGCATCCCGCTTCGCCAAACGGCACTATAACCGGCTTTCTTAAAAAAGAATTTTTACACGTAACCGGTGATGGAACTTCTACCCTGCTTGACCTGATTATGAATTATGAGAATGTGCGTTTTAGGATTGATGAAATGAAAGCCAAACATGCCTCCAGGCTGGCACAGGTTTTACCTGCGGGCGATATTTATTTTTTATCTTATGCCCTTAACCTAAGCCGGGGTGGGCGCCTCATAAGTCTTGAAAAAGAAAAAGATAACCGGCTTCTGCAATTATTCGACAACCTCAGCAACTATTCCAAACATTTTTATTATGGCCGATACGACATTAAATGCTCGTCTGTAGAAGAACTTAAACAGGGTAAAAATTTCTCCATACTTGAATATAATGGATGTGGCGCCGAACCGCATCATGCTTATGGCAATGGCAATACATTATTGCAGGCTTACAAAATATTTTTAGAACATTGGCAAGCGTTGTACACCATATCAACGTATAATCACAGGCATGGCTTTCCGCACTGGTCATTTAAAAAAGGCTGGGTGTACCTTAAAAGAGCTAAAGCCCATTACCGGCTTATAAAAAAACTTGATGCGGAAACTCAATTGTAAGTTGAATGAAATGTTTAAACAGGGGCATCCTATTTGTTATACCAGGCATAGCCTTATTTAACCGGGTAATTTTATGATCTATAACACGGAGATTGCAAATAACTTTCAATCATTTTTAAGCCAGCCAAATTTTCCATGTGTTGCTGCTAAAGATGTTGCTTTAAAAGAGAATATTACAATAATGATAGCGGAACATTTAGCCTGTTCTTTTAATGATAAAGCTATTCTTGATTTTATCTATGATTTTGTTTTGACCTACAGGCAACGCCATCAAGGTTTTAAAAGCGCTGCTGTTATATTCAAAGGGCCACGCGATATTAATGAAAGTGAATTTGATACTTTGATGTGGCGGAGATTGCAGGCATTTAGAGATTTGGATGCCCAAACCTTTAGCTATGATGCACGTGTAAGTGCAGACCCTGCCTCTTCATTATTTAGTTATAGCCTGATGGAAGAAGCCTTTTTTGTTTTGGCCCTTCATCCATTCAGCAGCAGACCGGCAAGACGTTTTCAATATCCAACGCTTGTTTTTAACCCGCATGAGCAGTTTGTACAAATGAAGGCAAGCGGCACTTATAGTAAAATGAAGGTAATTGTTAGAAAAAGAGATATGAGTTATTCAGGCTCTGTGAACCCCATGCTGAAAGACTTTGGCGAAGCCTCCGAAGCATACCAGTACAGTGGTGCGGTGTACGACGATGCCTGGCAATGTCCTTTAAAAAAATCATAGTAGTGTATGAAGATCATTTCTCCAAGAACTGGAACCGCATTTGTTTTAAAAAAAGGCCAGCGCCTGATAATAACCGATATTGAAGGTGAGCAGGTATCAGATTTTGTATGTTTTAATTTACATGATACAGCCGAATATCTTTCCAGTGGCAGAACTATAGATTATGCTGAAACCATTTTTCTAACCAAAGGTCATTCCTTTTATTCCAACAGGAGCAATATCATGTTTGACTTAATAGAGGATACGGTTGGTCGTCATGATTTTTTATTGACGCCCTGCAGTGCTGATACTTTCAGGATCATCTATGGTCATGCAGAGCCGCATCGTGGCTGTCTTGGTAATCTTACAGAAGCTTTAAAACCTTTTGGTATTATTGCTGATAATATCCCGATCTGTTTTAATATTTTTATGCATGTGGCTGTAAATGGCAAGAATGGCCGCATCAATGTGCTTCCGCCAAAAAGCAAGGCAGGCGATCATATATGTATTGATGCCCGGATGGATCTTATCATTGGTATGACAGCCTGTTCCGCTGAAATGTCGAATAATTATTCGTTTAAGCCTATTGGGTATGAGGTAAAGGATGTGGCAACATGACGTTCAAAATCCCTAAATAATAGCGACTAATGTATTTCCTCAAAACTTCGCTGCAATGCCTGCATAAAAACTTCTGCCTGTTGCAGGAATGATGCCCGGTCCGGGGTACTCATCAGTACGGCGGGTGAAATAAGCTTTATCAGTAATATTATTTACGCCTGCTTTAATTGAAAAGCAATTAAATCTATAAGTAGCGCTGCAATCCAAAACCGTGTAGGCAGGTATATAACCGGCAGCAGGATCATCACTAAAAGTTGCATTGGTTGCATCACCATAAGCATCACCAACATAATTTAGCTGAAAAGTGCTGGAGAGTTTTTTATCAACATAGATTAAGCCTATACGGTTTATATATTTGGCAGATGCCTCTACACGCTTGCCTTTAAACCCGCCACTGGTATATGTTGCATCGAGCACAGCCAGCGAATTAAAAATACTTAACCCTCTTTTTGAATGGTTGTTTAAATACTTAAGCAGGTTAAATTCAACATAACTCTCCACGCCTTTGTGTATGCTGTTGGCAACATTTGTTCTAAGTATGTATTCATTCGCCGTGGCTGCATTAACCAGTACGGTTCCAATTCTTTTATTGTATGCAAGATAAAAAAGGCCAATATCGAAGTTCAGATAATTTTTTACTGTTCCTCTATAACCGATATCTGCATTATAACCGCTGGCATCTTTAAGATGCGGGTCAACAACAGATGTAAGGCCAAAAGCGGACAACTGCGAATAATCTATCGGCCTGTATGCCTGGCTTATGTTGCCATAAACATTTGTATTTGAAGACAATTTAAATTCAGCGCCTACCCCAAATAAAGGTATATGTCTGTGCCTGCTTTCTTTAGTGATGATCTTGTCTCCATCTTCATCTTTATAACCTTTGCCTGTATTTTTTAAATACTCGAACCTGAACCCCGGGGTTACTGAAAGGCGGTTATTAACTCTAAAAATATTTTCAATAAACGGAGCAAGATTGGTTGTTGTAAAATCAAGATCATATTCATAGAGGCCGTTAACAGATAAATCAAAATCAGTGCCTGCAGTGCCTTCTCCGCCGCCTTGCCTTTTGAACCAGGCATAAGCATATCTAAAGCCACCGGCCAAAGTATGTTGAGTATTACCAAGGTTGTAGCTATGCAGTAAGCGGAATTCTATTGTGGTATTATGCATATCCTCATTCTCAACTTCGCGTTTTACATATTCATTTGTAGCAGGATCTATTTCATCTAAAGCGCCTGCGCCTCCATCTTCATTACGCCAAACCAATGCCCGGTTGCTAAATAAAAAAGATGATTTTATAGTAAAAGTTGTTTTGGGAGATAAACGATAATTGGCATAAGCAGTAATAATATTCCATGGACTTTTTAACCAGTTGCGGCCCCGTAAAGATGCACGGGGATTAGCTGCAAACATGCTGTCAGTAAGCCCGCCCGGCATTTTAATTCTATTGCGCAATATGGAGTATTCAACACCGGCATTAAATTTATCCGAAATGTTATATTGAACCTTGCCGTAGCCGGAAAACTGCTTTTGACCACTATTTGGCCGCCATCCATCCATGGTTCTATATTGGGCAAATCCGTAATAACTGATTTTGTTGATAGTGCCGCCTATTGAATTAAATGTATTGAATAACCCATTGCTGCCGCCTGTTTGCGATGTGTACCATTCAAAAGTTTTGATTTTTGAAGGCTCGTTAATTACATAATTTACCATGCCGCCAAAGTGCGAGCCAAACTGTAACGACGCTGCTCCTCTTACCATTTCAATCCGGCCAACGGCTTCCATAGGCGGAATGTAATATGCCTCATTATAGCCAAATACATCAGCGCTGATATTATAACCATTTTGCCGGGTATTCATTTCAATACTCTGTGTGGGATTTAAACCACGGGTAGCAATACCATTTGCGGTAAAGCCACCGCTTTCAGTTTCTACAATATTTAACCCCGGCACTCTGCCTAAAATTTGCCGGGTGTTATTAACGGCCTTGTTTGCATCAAGACTATCTACCAGTATAACTTCGTTTTTTTTACCGGCATATATTATCCCGTCCTTCGTTTCGGGCATGTGCCCGGTTCCACGTACTGTTCTGATACCCGATAAATTTACGGGCTGTAAAACTTTTGGTGTAATGGTGTCTTCAGTTTGCTGAGCTGCCAGTGATAAGGGCAGTAAGCTTAGAGCTAATAATACTGTTACTTTCAATTCATACATTTTGAGCAGCAAAAGTGAATGATAAAAAGATGAATAGTTTGTATAATGCGGAAAAAGTATTTACGAAATAGAAAAAATCACATCAAAGTGCTTACCGTAAAACCCAAATTGTGTTGAAAATACTGTTACTTCCAGCAGCCGGTTATAACCCTGGCAGATTGTACGTTAGATGTCCAGGTTGTTGAAGCGGAAAACATTTTACTGATAGTTTTGGTCCAGCTATAATGATTATACAAACCCGTTTCTTTATAGTTCACTTTAATGTGCTGGCCTATCGCAATAACAGGAATTTTATTTTCACCCGTTTTATCATTTTCATCAAAGTATATTACAAAAACGCTGTTATGCGTTTTGCACCATTCAACCAATGAGGATAAATTATTTTTCAACCATTCATCTCCACGGGATATACTGCCATCGTGCATATCATTCATCATATTAGGGCTTATGCAAACCACATTTTCAAGCTTTGAAAAATCTACAGGAAAATCAGAGAAAGGCTTACTAACAGGGCCGGGCACATTGGTAAAAATTGTAGTAGGATTGTGCTTTGCCACGTAGGCTCCGGAGCGGCAAACCGTACTGCCGGCAGATGGCAAATCTTCGCTATACCAGGCAAACGATTTACCCTTCGTATTTAATTGTGTATATAAATTGGGTGTAGTAAATGCAGCAGGTGTCATACATTGGTCAGTAATAATGCCATTTGGTTCGCCTGAAAAGAAGTCTACGTAATTTGGATAACTCGGATGGGTTACCGCAAACATGTTTGTAAACAATGTGCCACCAGTTATACCTGAATTTATATACGGTGCCTGGGAAGAGCCGACTATACTATCGTAGTTTTTATTTTCAAACCATACAAAAATGATGTGATCCGGGTGGGTAAGGCTAACAACTGTATCTGTAACCGGAGGCGGAGGTTGAGTGGCTTTATTACAATTTGTAAATATTATTACCAACACAAATGCCAAACCTATGTATTTAAAAGCACTCAATTTTTTTTGGTATAAAAGCTCAGAAAAATTTGTTTTGATTAATTACGAAAGACATTTTTTTTGTCTTTAGAGAAGATTGTACGGTTAGCAATAAGAAAAGAAACTTATAGTCAATCATTTAATGTAAGTAAAGGTAATATAATAAGAATGCCGATCTGTAAATTCCATGCAATCATTAACGATTCATAATAAATAATAATTTAATAACAACGTTTGTCAAGTGATTCTATTGCTCTATTGAAGTAAACTGTTTTAATAAATAAAGCTCACACAAAACTATTGTGTCGCAGAAGTAACTGTTTATCTACAGTAAACACAAGCCTGAAATAAAATTCTTTTTCTACAAATAGTTATTCTACAAATTTTTTGGCAATAACAAACCGCATGATACCTGTGGGTAAAAAGTATTCTTTATCTGAGGCTTTGCTGCCAACATACAGAGCATTGCCGAGGATGTGTGCACTTACGCTCCAACTTGCGCTGTTGTAACCAATGGCACCTTTATAAATGATACCTGGTGTTACAGTGGTTTGGCTATTCTTATTGTTTGCCACATGTTCGGTAGAAAAATTTATATGAAGGCTTGCTGTACCGGAGGCTGTAATAAAAAAGTTTTTGTCTATTACTAAAGTATAGGCATATCCTACTCCAGGGCCGATATTGATAAAGTTGATCTTATTTATACCTGCCTGTTCAAATGACGCATTCACTTTACGAGGTACAAGCGCACTGTCTCCTTTTAACATGCCAAGAAAAGCGTCTCCTCCAAAAAGAATTGAGCCTGCAGATCTTATTTGCCAATCGTTTTGTGTAATACCCGCCCTGAAGGAAAACTTCCCTGAATTAGGTACGCGGTACACAGAAACACCGATTATATTTCTCTTAATATCCGGGCGTTGAAAATAGTTAGTGAGGTTAAGACCGGAACTGTTATTGTTGTCCGGATCAAGATAAAAACCCTTTCTGAATGAGCCTATCAGATCAATAGCCCATTGCTCGGGATAAATATGAAACTGGGCGTCCAACCCTTTTGTTTTGCCGCCGCGGTCTTTATTTAAAAAATTAAAGCCATAGGAAAGATTTAAAGTAACGGCTTTATAAGTAGCGCCAATACCAAGATTTAGTTTAGAGTTGGTTTTATAATTAAGTTCCCTGCTTGCACTTGAAATTGTAAGGGGAGCAAATTTTTGCGCAAGATATGTCCGCAGCATTAGTTTTTTTGGATACTTAATGTAATAGCCATTATTAACTGCGCTGTCGCTTTGGGCTATAGATTGATGTGGATTGAATAAAAAGACAATACACATTATAACCAATAAACAGGAGTGATTTAAATACTTTTTCATCTTTGTAATTTTGGATTATGATTAGTAGCTACAACAAAATAATAAAATATTCATTTTAAATACAATCAAAAAGGAAGATGTATACGACTAATAATTTACGGTACAAATCTTTAATCTAAAAATTTAAGCATTTCATATTGAACGAATGATAGCTTTTAATTTGTTGTTGTCATTAATTTTAAGATGTAAGTTTTTACCCGTTATCTTTTCGTTTTCTGCTTCTTTGAGGGTTAAATGCCTGATAATTTCGCTTTGAGGCTAAGATGAAATTTTTAAAAACATAACTCCAGGGAATTACGAGAAGGTCCAGCACAATACCAATTAAATTGGCCTTTGTAAGTTTTGAAAAAGCTGCTGAGTGGTTAGCAGCCCATAACGGATATCCAACCATAAATAACCAGATCAGCTTATAAGAAAATTGCATCAACAACAACGGGATCATTTTTAAAGGAAGAATAAATCCCGGTATAGCCAAAACAGTAAGAGCGCCCCGAAAACTAAAGGCAACGCCTGGCAAAGGCTGCCATGGCCCCTGGTGTATAAATATTTCTATCCACACCTGTATGCCTAATAACAGCATTAATACTATAAAAATCCTTAATAAATAAATTCTGAATTTGGACAAGTCATGCGGGTTTTTCCTGAAATTATCATTGAATAAAAAGGCGGTAAGAAAAACGTATGCGATAAAATTGATAACAATCATTAGCTGAAGGCCGGAGGTTTTCTGAATAGCCTGGTTTGATTTTTTATCACAAATTTCGCCGGGGCAGTATAAACCGGTGCTAAACCTGACGTGTAATTTTTTTGCTTTTTCAGGTAGAAAACATGCTAAAATTTGTCTTCATGATTTTAATCATCTAAGGTGAAAAAAATTAGCATTGCAGCGGAAGCAACACAAGATGTTCATTTAGTTAATGTTGAAATACAAGTAAGTTAGACCACTTCTGGTGAGTAGATGGTTCGGGAGATATTACTCACCGAATCACTCACCAGAAATTTGTTATTCTATGTATGTTTTGATAGCCCTCTAAAAACAAAAAAGCCCGCAAAGATTGGGCTTGCAGGCTTTTAGCATAATTTGGTATTGACTTTAGTGGAGCTGCAGGGAGTCGAACCCTGGTCCAAACATATCCGCCGTAAGCTTTCTACATGTTTATTTCTGCATTAATTGTCAGGATACAGCAGGAGCAAAACTAACCGATTGTATCCTTAGCCGGATGTGTCTTAAGTAACCCTCACGGCATTGGGTTACAGCATCCTTTATTTGTTTTAAGTCGGCGGAAACCCAGGTACAAGGCCAACCCGGATAACGGCCCGAATGGTTGCTAATTCAATGAATTAGGCAGCCATGGCATACGAAGTATTGCCATTTAAAGTTTTCGTATTCAGATTTAAGTGCAGACTACGCAACGCACTACATGCTTACACTTACAAAGAACTATGCTGTCAAAACCGGTCAGCCCCGGAACAATTGATAACTGATCATCCAATATCAAAGCTCAAAAATACAAAATTTATGCAGGCAAATATTTGCCGACGCAATTGGATTAACAATTCGCCTGACTTTATTACTTTACATAAGCTTGCTGCATAAATTATGCTGGCAAAATCATGCGGGCAAGTCTTCAATTCTAAAAATAAAATGATATGAAACAATCGTTTGTTCTGCTGTTTATAATGCTCTCCGTAAATTGTTTTTCCCAGTCTGAAAAGTTCAACGGCCTCAACATGAACATGGGAAACCTCTCCCGTTTATCTGATGCCAAAACAAGATCACTAAGCCCCGAAAATTTTAATGGCGAAAAAGGCAAAGGCGGAATGGCAGATCCCAAAGCTGACAGCGGTAAAAGAAATGTTGCCAATGCCTCAAATCCTGCACACGACTTAGGTAAAGGCTGGAAAGTAAACCCTTACATACAAATCAAAAGCGGCGAAACCATTACCATAGCTGACATAGAAGGACCTGGCGCTATTCAACATATATGGATGACACCAACTGGTAACTGGCGTTTCTCCATCCTGAGATTTTATTGGGATGGCGAAACCACGCCTTCTGTTGAAGTACCCGCAGGCGATTTTTTTGGCATGGGCTTTAACGCCTATGCGCCTTTAAATTCTTTGGCTGTCACCGTTAATCCCGGCAGCGCTTTTAATTGTTATTGGCCCATGCCCTTCCGCAAAAAATGTAAAATAACTATGGAGAATATTAATAACCGCGATGCGATGAATTTATATTACCAGATTGATTACACCTTAACCGATGTCGCAGAAGATGAAGGGTATTTTCATGCACAGTTCAGGCGCTCAAATCCTACTACAGGCTCTTTGCATACACTGGTTGATGGCATAAAAGGTAAAGGCCAATATGTTGGCACTTACCTGGCCTGGAATGCAAATAATAATGGATGGTGGGGTGAAGGTGAGATAAAATTTTTTATGGACGGCGACACGCAATACCCAACGATTAATGGCACAGGCACGGAAGATTATTTTTGTGGCTCTTATAATTTTGAAAATAGCAAAACGCATCAATACGAAGAATTTTCTACGGCCTACACAGGCTTGCACCAGGTGATAAGGCCTGATGGTTTATATAACTCTCAACAAGGCTTTGGGTTGTATCGCTGGCATATTTTAGACCCCATAAGATTTGAGAAAGATCTGAAAGTAACCATACAGGATCTTGGGTGGCGGCATGATGGCAGGTACTATAACCAAAAATCTGACATCGCTTCCGTATCTTATTGGTATCAGCGGGAGCCGCATGCTCCTTTTCCAAAACTGCCTTCAAAAGATGATCTTGAATTTCCCAAATGGTAATAAAACATAACGCACTTTTGCTGCACCATAACATTATTGGGCTGAGATACATTTGCATACTATAAAAACACATGTTACATGCAGCCTGAAATGTATTACGGCAAAAGATTAGAGGAACTTCAGTCAGGCTTAGAGCGCCAGCTTAAACATAAATTAACCCTTGGCTGGTTAAGGTTTATAAGTGTGATAGGCATCATCGGGTCAGCCTGGTTGTTATGGCCCAAAGGCCTTATTGTTGTTATACCTGCTGCGTTGATTCTGCTGATTATTTTTGTAAGATTAATTTTTGCAGATAATAAAAACAAGGCGCTTATTCAACATATCAAACATCTTTTAAAAATTAATGAGGATGAATTAAAAGCCCTGGCAGATGATTACCTGCATTTTGATGACGGCATAAATTACAAACCCAAAGATCATTTTTACGCCAACGACCTGGATATTTTTGGAAGAGCATCGCTTTATCAGTATATCAACAGAACAACTTCTGATATGGGGGGAAGCACCTTAGCTAACTGGCTGCTAAATCCTGCTGAAGAATTAATTATTAAAAAGAGACAGGTTGCCATTAATGAATTAAGGAATAAAACTGAATGGCGGCAAGAGTTACAGGCTTTCGGTAAAGAACAAATAATAAGAAACGATACACAACACCGGTTAAATAACTGGTTAAAAGAAGCTGAGGAATTTACCGGTTTTAAACACTGGCAATGGATCAGGTTTGTGTTACCGGCAATTATTATTTGCGTGTTGTATCTAAATATTTTTCATGATCTGCCGAACAGGGTTTTAAATATTTTCCTGTTGATCTATGCGCTGATCGCCTATGTCATCAGCAGGAAAGTTTCGCCTGTTCATCAACGATTATCTAAAATGGTTGATGAACTTGAGGTATTGCACGACAGCATCAGACACATTGAAAATGTGCAGTTCGTTTCGCCTGCATTACAGCATTTGCAATCCGCTTACCTGCAACAAAAAAGCAAATCATCACATCAACTTAACCAGCTAAAAAAAATCCTGGAAAGATTGGACCTGCGCTATAATCCTGTTGTATTTATCCCGTTAGATATTTTGCTCTTGTGGGATCTGCAACAGGTATTGGCTTTAGAAAAATGGAAAAAAAATAATACCCAAAATGTTATCCAATGGTTTGAAGTATTAGGGGAGTTTGAGGCGCTGAACAGTTTTGCGACGTTACAATTTAATAACCCGGCCTGGGCAATGCCTGGATTTATTGATACACATTTTTGTATTGAAGGCAGTGAGTTAGGTCATCCGCTCATTCCAAAAACCAAAATGGTTGTAAACGATATTTCCATCAACCATGCCGGAGAGCTCATGCTTGTAACAGGCAGCAACATGGCCGGCAAAAGCACCTACTTAAGAAGCGTTGGCATCAACATTGTTCTGGCTATGGCCGGTGCGCCGGTGTTTGCAAAACAATTAACGCTCTCCCCTGTGCAATTGATCAGCAGCATGCGCATTGCAGACAATCTTGAAGAAAGTACTTCTACTTTTTATGCGGAATTGAAAAAACTAAAAACGATTATTGATAAAGTAAATGCTGGCAAAAAGTTATTCATCTTATTGGATGAAATTTTAAGAGGCACAAATTCATTGGACAGGCATACCGGCTCAGCAGCACTCATCAAACAATTAATTAAACACAATGCTGTGGGTATAATAGCTACGCATGATGTTGAATTGGCTGAAATGAAAAAAACCTATCCCATTAACATTTTAAACTATCATTTTGATGCGCAGGTAAACAATGAAGAATTGTATTTTGATTACCTTTTAAAACCCGGCATTTGCACCAGTCTTAATGCTTCTATATTAATGAAGAAGATCGGCATCGAATTGTAAAATTATTTTTAAAATGGGTATCTAAACATTAAAAGCCTGCATTAATATTAAGCATCTGTGAACAATTTAATTGTTGCTTAGATTAAAACATTCCACATGCTCGATTTTTATTTTTTACTTTTTCATTTTTACTTTTCTACTCTTTCCACGCAGGATTTAATAAATGCCCATGCTTTTGCATAAGCGCTCCAAGCTTTATGTTTTGGTCTGTGTAGGCTTTCAACATCCATTCTGTGGGTTGTGTTGTTTGGCCTGTTCAAAGGCATTATTAGCTTCTGCAATATTGCCTAAATCAAAAAATGCTTCTGCTTTATTTACGAGTATCCAAAACTTTTGCGCTTCATAATTTTTAAACTGGTCTCCCGTGATCTTCATGTTGCCATCAACGTTTTGCTTGTTCAATGTGGCTTCTCTTGTATTAATATCCGTCCAGTCTTCATCACACATTCTTAGCACTTCCTGCCTTATGCGGCTGGCTCACGTCATGTCAGCAATTTTGTCTTCAGTCGTTTTGTCGCTACCACAGGGTATCGCCTGCCACCAATGATGAATGATTAAACTAACAAGCTGGTAAAAGATTCAAACTTCAAGTCTAACCCCGCCTCCTTCTTTTTTATTAACTTCATTTTACACCAATCTTAATTATGGCTTCATCCCGACAATTAAAAGCTATTATGTTTGCCGACATTGCCGGGTTTACCGCCTTAATGCAGGAAGATGAGGCATTGGCTTTAACACTGCGTGATAAATTTCAGAAAAAACTACAGGAATTAGTTGGCGCACATTATGGCCGCATATTAGAGTTTAAAGGAGATGGTGCACTCTGCAGTTTCACAAGCACTATAGAAGCTGTAAGAGCTGCTATTGACCTGCAGTTAGACATGCAGCTAAACCCACCTGTACCGCTGAGGATAGGGATGCACACCGGCGATGTAGTGGTTGAAAGAAATAATATTTATGGCGATGGTGTAAACATTGCCTCACGGATAGAAACCTTTGCAAAACCCGGCAGCATATTTATTTCCGGTAAAGTATATGATGATATAAAAAATCAAAAAACAATTGAGGCTGTGTCCCTGGGTAAGTTTGATCTTAAAAATGTAAAAGACCAACTGGAAATATTTGCCATCAGCAATGCGGGCATAAAAGTGCCTGAAGCTTCCACACTTAAAGGCAAAGGAGAAAAAGCACAAACAAAATCTATTATGGTGTTGCCGTTTTTAAATATGAGCAACGATCATGAGCAGGACTATTTTAGTGATGGCCTTACAGAAGAACTTATATCGAACTTAACAAGACTAAAAGACATCAGGGTTATTTCACGAACAACTTCCATGTTGTATAAAGGCACGACAAAAGATCTGAAAACGATTGGTAATGAAACCGGCGCCAGTTATATTATGGAGGGCAGCGTAAGAAACCAGGATAATAATTTGAGAATAACTGCGCAGTTTATAGATTCAAAACGTGACGTTCATTTGTGGGCTGAAAGTTTTCGCGGTACGATGGATGATATTTTTGACATCCAGGAAAAAGTATCCGTAAAAATTGTTGAGGCATTGAGGTTACATCTTACCGGCACGGATAAGAATTTGCTGGAGAAGCGCTACACCGATGATACAGAAGCTTATCAACTCTACCTGCAGGGTCGCTTTTTTTGGGCCAAAAGAAACAGCGATAGCCTTAATACAGCAGTGAAATATTTTCAAATGGCCATAGAAAAAGATAACGATTATGCTTTGGCCTGGGCAGGGCTTGCAGATACTTACAGCCTTATGGGCGAATACACCAATACCTCAAGGCGGGAAGTGTTAGCCAAACAAACAGAGGCAATAAATAAAGCGCTGCAGATTGATAAACGTTTAGGAGAAGCGCATATTTCTTTAGCCATTTCATTAATGCTGAATGAATGGGATTGGAAAAATTCAGAAAAAGAATTTAAGATCGGTATTGAGTTAAGTCCTAATTATGCCACCGGCCATCATTGGTATGCAGAGTGGTTATTGTTTATGGGTAAAACTGAAGAAGCCTTTAAAGAAATATCTATAGCTGTTGATATTGACCCTGTATCGCCCGGCATACTTAAAGACAAAGGCATACATTTTTATTACAACCGCAAATATGATGAGGCGATTGAACTAGCAACGAAAGCCCTTGATCTTGATCCCGGGTTTGTGCCGGCATTCAGATTGCGCTCTTTGTGTTACCAGGCAAAAGGCATGGTTGATGAAGCCATTGCAGAAAATGATCGTTGGGGTAGTAATTTAAATAATAAACTTAAAACAGACATTGCGCTGGCCTACATCTACGCTGGCGGAAACAGGCGGGCAGACGCAATGGCTATTGTAGAAAATATTGATATGTCAAAAAAAGTGGGTGGTAATGATTACCGTGGCGTTGCGCTTGTTTATGCAAGCTTGGGCGAAACGGATAAAGCTTTTGAATGGCTTGAGAAAAGCTATCAAATGCATGAGGAATCTTTATGCAGCCTGAAGATTGATCCAAAGGTTGATGGCCTTCGCTCTGATCCACGCTTCAATGTTATGCTGAAAAAAATTGGTCTTGAGAAATAAGAATATCTTATTTGTCAGTGCCTTCAAACATTAATGTCTTGCTCCGTTTTTTATCTTACCATAAAACAAATGATGTAAAACATTTGTTTCAATTGTAATGACTTCTGCAATTACTTTAATATTTCCCCACCAGCTTTTTAAAAAACACCCAGCGGTTATTAAAAGCCGCAAGGCTTACCTGGTTGAAGAAGATTTATTTTTTAATCAATACAACTTTAATAAAAAGAAGATCATTTTACACCGGGCCACCATGAAGGCCTATCAGCAATATCTAGAAGAAAAAGGTATTGAAACAATTTTCATAGAAGCTACATCAAAGCATTGTAAAATTGAAGTATTACTTGACAACTTATCGGCGAAAGGGATAAACGAAATTCATTATGCTGATGTTACAGATAACTGGTTGCAAAAGCATATCACGCACGGCACAACTAAAAATAAAATCAAATCCATCGTTTATTCAACGCCATATTTTATCACTGATCTGCAGGAAGCAAAAGCTTTTTTCTGCAAGCGCAAAAGCTACTTCCAGGCTGATTTTTACAAACATCAGCGGAAACGGCTTAATCTGCTAATGACCGGCGATAAGCCGCAAGGTGGCCGCTGGAGTTTTGATGACGAGAACCGTTTAAAATTTCCGAAAGGTGAAGTTGTACCCGGGATCAATCTGCCTGAAACAAATGTATTTGTAAAGGAAGCGCATGCTTATACGGAGCAACATTTTGCAAAAAATTATGGAGATACCAATCCGCCTTTTCATAAACTAGACGGCTTTTACCCAACAACTTTTGCAGAAGCCGAAGAATGGCTTACTGTATTTTTGAATGAACGTTTTATAAAATTTGGCATTTATGAAGATGCCATGGTGAGAGAAGAACCGCTCCTCTACCACTCAGCCTTAAGCCCGCTTTTAAATACCGGTTTACTTATACCACAACAAGTAATTGATAAAGCGCTTGACGTTGCTGCCAAAAAGAATATTCCCTTCAATTCAGTTGAAGGTTTTTTAAGACAGATTATCGGATGGAGAGAATACATAAGAGTGATCTATGAGCTGGAAGGTTCAAAGCAGCGAACAAAAAATTACTGGGAGTTTTCAAGAAAAATTCCCGCAAGCTTTTGGGAAGGCACTACAGGGATTGAGCCGGTTGACGTGGTCATAAAAAAAACATTGGAGAATGGCTATGCACATCATATTGAAAGATTAATGGTGATGGGCAATTTTATGTTGCTGTGCGAATTCAACCCGGATGAAGTGTACAAGTGGTTTATGGAAATGTATATTGATGCCTACGATTGGGTAATGGTACCCAATACTTACGGGATGACCCAATTTGCCGACGGCGGCCTGATGATGACAAAGCCTTATATAAGTTCAAGCAATTATCTTATGAAGATGGGTAACTGGGAAAAGGGTTCGTGGCAGCAGACATGGGACGGCTTATTCTGGCGGTTCATGCATGTTCACAGAAATTTTTTTATTCAAAATCC
>JANLXV010000629.1:0-1811 GCA_031365305.1 Chitinophagaceae bacterium | reverse complement strand
CAATTTTCGATGAACAAATTTTGAAACACCTTTTCTTTTGCTAAGAGGCATAGCAGCATCAAAATTAAAAATGTAAATACATGGATGTGCATTTGCCTTCTTCTGAATATACCTGTATATTCCCTTTGTGCAGCATCATAATTTGTTTGCAAAGACTAAGCCAGTGCCACTATAGTTTTTTGTATCGTAAAGAAAAAAATAAATATATGTTCCACTAATTCTTCCGGAAAGCTTGGCCATTGGTGTCAATTTAAACATCATTTTTATTAATGTCTGCTATCCTTATAAAATGATTGTATTGATGATTCATAATAATATATTTTTAGCGGTTATCTGAACCTTTAAAACAATTCATAAACATTATACCGATGCCGCAAAATAAAATAACTGAAGCAGTTAATAATAATAGGTTGATATAGGGAATACTGTTGTAAGTCAATGCTGCCACACCCTGCACCATCAGCAGCAATTCATTAACTACTATACCGGCAACAAAAATAAAAATGCCGGTTATTAATTTTTTTGTCACCCGCACTAATTCAAAAGAAACGATATAGCCAATTATAAAAATACTCGTTACTGCCAATAAAACAAGGTGAAGGTAACCGATAATAATCGGCCTGAAACCATATGAGAGCTGGCTTAGCGCAGGGTAGACAGAGCCTGATTGCAGCAGCAGTTTTATCGAAAACGCTATTGCAGAAATTAGTAAAAGTATTTTGCCATATTTTGAAAACTGTTGGCCTATAAAAAACCTGGCTTTAATAAATACTCTTATCATCACCACCCACCCCGCTAATTGTGCAATAACTGAGGCGATGATGATGAAATAAATAAAGCGTGAAAAGGGCAGCCACAATACTGATAAAAAATAAGCCGGAATGCAGGCGAAACAAAAAAGTGCGAAGGCGTGTTTAAGGTTTTTACCAGCGGCATTTATGTTCTCTAATTTTGATACCAGTAAACCCATGCCTGCAAAAAAGAACCAGCCATTATATTGAAAATGCAAAAAGAAATAGGTAGAAGTTAAATGCCAGTTTTGGTACATCAGTTTATTTGCTATCATGTAAGCAAGAGCAAAAGCACCGATGGATGAAATAACACTAAACACGAGTGCGGCTTTAAACCACGAATGGCTTAGTTTGTTTTCATTTATCTTATTTAGGTCCTTCCATAAATAAACTGCAAAAAAATACGAAACGAAAATAGATAGTGTAGAAAAACCGATAGAAAAAAACGCATAGCCCTGTATAATGAAACTAAACAACATGCCATAAGCTGTAATAAGATTTGCATACAGCAGCCAGCTATATTTCTTTAAAACCTGTTCACCATTTTTTAAACTAAGATAGTGAACAAGCAGTACCATCAAAGTTTGTGTTATCCAACCGGAAAAAGCAAAATGTGAATGGCCGTGCAAAACGTATTTCTGTTCTATAAAGGGCAGGTAAAATGCAATTTTATACCGCATGATAACGCCGAGGCTGGCAACAAGTAACAAATTGAAAAATGAAATGCTAAGCCACTTACCTAAAAAGTTACTCATGTAATTTTTTCAAAATCATTAATGCTTTACAAAGCTTTGTAATTACTGAAGCCTGGGGTTTCGAATCCCGCCTACTTACCACGAAGATGGGTGAGGTTAAACCAGGATAACTTCAATCATATCATTGCAATACACTCTTCCTTTTGTAATTACAAGTTCTCCTTTATCATGCATGTTGCGCATTGTTCTTATAACAGTTTCTACCCTTAAGCCAGTCATATCTGCAATTAGCTGTCTGGTTAATTTAAGTTGATTGCAATCGCCG
>JANLXV010000625.1:0-3767 GCA_031365305.1 Chitinophagaceae bacterium | reverse complement strand
CTCTGCCCGGTTCTCAAAGACAACTTCCCGGGACTTCGAAAGTTTGTCCTCAAGGCAATAACTTATGCAACCTCTGAAGGATGCTCCGGTAGATATTTTCCCGATCATTACAGATACAATTTTATGTCTCTTGCCAGTTGTTTAAACGTGCCTGCAAGGTGTTGCAGATCTGCTCTTTCAAGAGCGTTTAATTCATCATTTTGATTCCTCTTTTTTGCTACCTGGTTTATATTTGCAGCTGCATGGTTTAAGGTTGCTGTAAAGAGTAAAACTTCTTTCGGAAGCACTTTTTTGTGCATGTCAATTTTGCTGTTCAGCCCAAGATGTCTTAAGAATTCGGAAATGGTTTGATTAACTTTTTCAGCACGATGAGCGATTAACATGCGTTCCCATTTACTGCACATAACGGCCAGTTGCTCGGAACGCTTCACCTCTTTTCTTGGGCGGCCTCCTCTGTTTTTTTTCTTTTCACCCGCACTTTCCATATCTCACATTTGAGTGTCTCTTACAATTCTCTATGAATACCGACGAAGCGGTATGAATAGAGCCAGGGAGTTTTGACGAAGTCAAAACATAGCTGGCTCCCAAAAGTCAAAAAGGTCTCCGCAATCTTAAGTGTTGCTTTTGTCGCAGGCTTTGGTTAACTGGATAGTCATTCAGGTCTTTACAGCTTGCCCTTAATCACCCTTATAATTGCCATTTACCTTGCCTGACTGAAGTACTTTTTCTATATCCTGGTAGTCATAAAAATGTACTCCACCAATTTTTGTGTAAGGAATAATGCCAGTTGATTTTAGCGTTTGTAAAGTGCCTGGCGAGATCTTGAGAAGTCTTCTCAGTTCATGTGACTTAAGCCACTTTTTTTGCACTGTATTAATCTGAGATTTCAATGCTGTTAGCAGTTCGTCTAACAATTGTTTTTTGAACTGCAAAAGATCATCGACTGCGATGAGTTGATTTGCGAAGATTTTTTGAGGATACACCTCCTCAATAGGTTTTCTGAATGTTATTTCCATAACGCACTTTTTTCATTTTCACAATACGACATCAGATGTTGCTATTTACCCTATAAAATTAAAGAGCATTTTTTATAAAACAAATTGATAAAAATCAATTAATGACTTTTGGTATCGTTTGATAATAAATAGCAAAACGTACAGGCGAAAATGTTTCTTTATGGATTGGCTTAAGCGTCGTTGCTCCAATTTCGTTACGTGTATAGAATCATTCCCTGCGGTATTTCTTTCGAGGATGTTTTTTTGAGTGATGGATGGAACTTATATATATTTCCTTTTTACGTTTATTCACCTTATAGACCAACAGATACGGGAAGATATCTATTTCGGCTTCCCTGAATTTTTTATTGGCTTTGACTCCATATGCTTCAGGTTGTAAAACAATTTCTTCTAACTTTTTTCTTACTGCCTGAAGAAAACGTTCCCCTAACCCTTTTTGCTTTTCCTCGTACCATTCGTAACCTTCATCATAATCCTGTTTTGTAAGGGGGTGAAACCGATAAGTATAGGTCATTGTTTTTTGCCTTTCTTATTTTTGTAAGCTTCTCTTGCGCTTGCCTCCATTTCTTCCAGAGTATAGCCCTTAGCCTCCCCAATTTCCATTTCTGCAAAACGTCTATTCATTTCAGCCACATATTTTTTACCATCCCACCAGGGTTCGTCTTTGCCGGCAAAGGTTTTTACAACACTAAGCACAACTTCTTTCTGTTGTGTGCTTAGATACCCAAGATATTGAGTGATCTCTTTCTCTAAGGGTTTTAATTCTGCCATGATAATATTCTTTTTAGACAAATTTACTTTTTAAAAATCATACGGTAAAATGACCAGAAAACCTTTAAATCCGATACAGAATTTAACTCTTTGTTTACCGAGTTCTTTCATTGGGCATTTTTATCAAGTTTTTTATTCCAGTCTTTACTGAAACTTCTTATTTTTGATTTGATCTTACACTAAGATATCATTCGAGGTTAGCTATTCGGTTAGCAGTTCTTTTAAGTTGAAAAAAACATAGGTTTTACCAGTGTTTGAAGCCATAAAGCATGATCCCAGCGGGATCACAAAATAGGGTAGAAGCCTTTAAATTGTTCAATTTAAAGGCTTTGTTATTTAAGTACTCTGTTACTTATATCATTCTTTATCACGCTTAAGCCTTTAGTAATTCAACAAGCGATCTCCCGCTAATGCAGTGGTTATGAATGATGCCAAATCACGTACATGCATTAGTAAGCTTTGTTCCGGCAACACTCTTTTTATTGACCGGTATCTGCGTAGAAATATTCAACTCAAGAAACATTAATAAATGAAGACCCTGTGCGGCACAAAAATTATTAAAAGTTCTTTTACAAAACAAAAACTATATTCAATAAGTACAGTAAATTTAATTAGATGCAAAACGTTTCGGTTGCTTTTATAAAAATGAAGAAAGTCAGCGTTAACGAACTGCTTGATGTTGATGATGAACTGGCGGTAGAGGAGCCACTTGAGACAAATGTGCTGTATAGAAGTAAGGGTATCCCCATACAAAAATGTATTTCAGTTACGATGCGTACACCTGGTAATGATGAGGAATTAGCAGTTGGTTTTTTATTTACCGAAGGCATCATTCAAAAAAGAGACGAAGTATCCGGAGTATGCGCTATTCCATTTGCTGACAATAAACTATTGGTTACTTTGAGTGAAAATAAACAACCACTGCTTCAAAATGCTGAGCGTAATTTTTATACTACTTCCAGTTGCGGCGTTTGCGGCAAGTCAGGTATAGATGCCATCAGAACAGCTTCCTTTTATAAAAGCGATGCAGATGACATTTGTTTACAGGCAGATTTATTTTACCGGTTAGATGATGTGTTAAGAAAACAGCAGACTGTATTTGAGAGCACCGGCGGTTTACATGCTTCGGCTTTATTTGACCTGGGTGGAAACTTCATCATGATTCGTGAGGATGTTGGAAGGCACAATGCATTGGATAAATTAATTGGAGCTGCTTTTTTAAACGACCAGTTGCCGTTGAATAATACAATCTTATTATTGAGTGGAAGAGCAAGTTTTGAATTGGTTCAAAAAGCGGCAATGGCTGGCATAAAAATAGTCGCTGCAGTTGGAGCACCTTCCAGTTTAGCGGTGCAACTGGCAAAAGAGACAGGCATAACTTTGATTGGTTTTTTACGCAACCAACGCTTCAATATTTACACAGGCGGGCAAAGAATTAAGTTGTAAATGGCATCCCAAAAAACTTTCAATCCAACAAACGAAAGTATATGAAACTACGCATCAAAGGAAATTCAATACGGCTTCGTTTGTCAAAACCAGAAGTAGAAAAGCTGGCTGTTGTTAAATACCTTGAAGACCGTACTTCATTTGGCAACAACACTTTTGTTTATGCATTGCAAAGTAAAGATGGTGATGAACTTTCTGCGGGTTTTGATGGCAGTAAAATCACTGTCTTCATTCCTGAGATTTTTATAAAAGATTGGGTAGTAAATGATGTCACTGGGTTTAATACAACAAAGCAGGTAAGTGATGCCGGATCTTTATATATCCTAGTAGAAAAAGATTTTCGATGCCTGGATGAAACAACAGAAGACCAGCACGACAATTATGAAAACCCGGCTAAGACCTGTAAATCATGAGCAATGAAATAAAACAGAGGGGTGCAGAAAATCCTGAAAAGTTTACAGGATTGAAACGAAGCAAAATTAAGTGCTGATAATGCTTTTGGAATTGCATTCCAATTACTACAAATCCCTATCA
>JANLXV010000500.1:0-2573 GCA_031365305.1 Chitinophagaceae bacterium | reverse complement strand
AGGTCTATGAAAATAATGAGCATCAGTTGCCTTTTAAAGAAAGTGATCGCTTGGGTGGCTTTGACCCATATAGTTCAAGTAAAGCCTGTGCTGAAATAGTGACATCATCTTTTATTCAATCTTTTTTTTCAGCAAATAATTATAATGAGCATGGTAAAAAAATCGCTTCAGCCCGGGCCGGCAATGTAATTGGTGGCGGCGATTACAGCACTGACCGGATTATTCCGGATATTATAAAAGCTTTAAGCGCCGGTGAAGAAATAATTGTTAGGAACCCTTCATCTATCCGGCCCTGGCAGCATGTTCTGGAACCTCTCAGCGGTTATTTACTTCTGGCTGGTTTAATGTATAAAAATCCAATGAATTATTCTCAAGCTTACAATTTTGGCCCCGAAGCTGATGATCATCTAACCGTTGGAGAATTAGCAGATATTGCTGTAAAAGAGTGGGGCAGCGGTAAATGGGATAAGCCAGCCACTCAATCTGATTTACATGAAGCAACTACTTTAAAGCTCGACATTTCCAAAGCAAAAACCGAATTGCATTGGCAACCGAAGCTTTCCAGTGCAGATGCTATTTTGTGGACTATTGATTGGTATAAAACTACGGCTGATAAAAAGTTAGCGTTTACTTTTGATCAGATCAGTAAATATGAAGCGCTATGATTTTTACTGAAACGTTTTTAAAAGGAAGCTTTGTAATTGATGTAAATCTTTATGAAGATAATCGGGGCTGGTTCTTTCGGTCATTTTGCGAAACCGAATTTGCAAGCCATGGTTTAAATACGAAATGGGTACAGCATAATCATTCATTCACCGAACTTGCAGGAACGCTCAGAGGCATGCATTATCAAATGCCACCTTATGACGAAGTAAAACTTATAAGATGTATAGCCGGAGAAGTTTATGATGTAATTATTGATTTAAGGTACAATTCACCTACGTTCCTAAAATGGTTTGGCATAAAGCTATCGGCTGAAAACAAAAAGATGATCTATGTGCCTAACGGCTTTGCGCATGGTTTTCAGGCTTTGCAGGGTAAGTCAGAATTACTGTATCAACATTCAGCCGAATACACGCCTGGTTATGAACGGGGAATCAGTTACAGAGATGAAGTAGTAAATATTATTTGGCCAAAACCGATAACGGTTATTTCCGAGAGAGACATGAACCATCCTACATTCGATGCTTCATTTCAAGGTATAAGATTATAAATATGACTTGTAGATTTTGTGAAACAGGTTTAACGCATGTGTTTGTTGATTTATACAATGCACCGCCTTCCAATGCTTTTTTAAAAGAATCGCAGCTCAACGAGCCTGAATCATTCTTTCCCCTTAAAGTTTACGTTTGCCATAACTGTTTACTTGTTCAGGTAGATGAGTATGAAAAATCGGAAGCCATCTTTAATAATGACTATGTTTATTTTTCTTCCTATTCCACAAGCTGGCTGCAACATTCTAAGGTTTATACTGAGCAAATGATTGATTTGCTTAAATTGAATGAAGAATCAAAAGTGATTGAAATTGCAAGCAACGATGGTTATCTTTTACAATATTTTAAGAAAAAGAATATACCCGTGCTGGGGATTGAACCCACGGAGAATACAGCTAAGGTTTCACAGGAAAAGGGTATAGAAAATGTTATTGATTTTTTCGGCGTGCGGCTTGCAAAAGAATTATCTGTGAAAGGCATTAGGGCTGATTTGCTCTTAGGCAACAATGTGTTAGCTCATGTTCCGGATATTAAAGATTTTGTGTCGGGGCTAAAAATTCTTTTGAAAGAAAATGGTGTTATCACTATGGAATTTCCTCATCTGTTACAATTAATAGAGCATAATCAATTTGATACCATTTATCATGAACATTTTTCTTATCTCTCTTTTGTGTCGGTAAAAAAAATATTTGAATCAAGTGGTTTAAAAATCATAGATGTGCAACAACTCCCAACGCATGGAGGTTCGTTAAGAATTTTTGCAACCCATTCGGAGAACTCTCAAAGGCCGGTAAAACCTGCTGTAAAAATATTGTCAGACGTAGAGGAATTTAAAGGCATGTTGTCTATGGATTATTATGCTAATTTTCAAAAAAAAGCATTTAAGATTAAGGTAGCGTTATTAAAATTTCTTTTGGAAAGATCTCAGGATAAGCAATCAGTTGCAGCTTATGGCGCAGCGGCGAAAGGTAATACTCTGCTAAATTATTGTGGGGTTAAACAAGACCTAATTCAATTTGTTGCAGACGCAAATCCTCATAAGCAGAATAAGTTTTTACCTGGCAGCCATATTCCGGTTGTTAATGAAGATCACATTAGACAATCAAAGCCGGAATACCTGATCATTTTACCCTGGAATTTGAAGGATGAGATAACAACGCAATTAAGTTATGTGAGAGAATGGGGTTGCAGGTTTGTAATTGCCATTCCTGAATTGCAAATTTTTTAATATGAAAATTGCAGTCACAGGGGCGACAGGTTTTATTGGGCGATATGTTGTAAATGAACTTCTTACAAGAAATCAAGAAGTAGTAATAGCCACATCAAATCTAAATTTTGCTGCTGCTGATTTTTTTGATT
>JANLXV010000472.1:0-5480 GCA_031365305.1 Chitinophagaceae bacterium | reverse complement strand
TGCCGATGAACCCTTTGCAGATAGTCTTGTAATACGGGCTTTTAAAAATAGCCCAACGCAACTGTATTCCTATGCGCAATCAACCAACAGCATCCAGGGCAGGTTGATCAAAAGAAATATGGATACTCGTGTTAAAACGGTGGTGGCATTAAGTAAACAAAAAGATGCATTGTTTTACTTTCCGTTTTTAGATAATCTCATTTCGGGCAAACAAAAGATAGAAGATATTTTTAAATTTCTTGGCAACGACTCTAAGAAATATGACAGTGTAGGTTACTATAAGTTAATGGTTAAAACCCAAACTGAATACTATAGCAGGCTAATACATCGGGACACGCCTGTAGCTATGCTTGGCAGCGATGGCCTTACAGATATGCTGCAAAAAAAATCGTTACTGCATTTTGTTACGCCGGTAAATGAACTGCACGAAGTGAATAATCCTGCGGTGCGTTTCAGGGCGCTTGATCCGCTGAGTGCGCAGGATCTGTATTACATGATCGTGTTGGGTGAAAATGAAATATTTACTTCGAGTTATAAATACGCTTTCGATAGAATGATGAAGCAACTCGGACCAAACCCACGGGGCGATTCATTGTTACTCTCTGTAAATTTTGATCACTTCAAAAAGTTTATAAAAATGGCCGCCGGCTATAACCGGCTTGATACATTTTTAAAAACTATGCCTAACACATCAGAAATGTTGATGAAAGCATTTGTGGCCAATCTTGAAAATACAGGTACACTTGAAGATGCTGTTGACGTTGCGGATTCCTATGGCAGTATTAAAAATCTGGTGTTGCTGCAATCTATGTTGCAATATGTAAAAGATAATGAAACCCGCTGCAGGCAAAGCAATAATGCACATGGCCAGAAGTTGTATTATCTTTTAAAGATGATCTTTTTGTCGTCCGACACGGCCAATAAAATAGACCTGTCGAAAGAAATTGGCATACCGCCGGTCTATACGGTTGATTACAATTATGCTGCTGATGATAAAGGCCGCATCATACAACAGGTATTTTTTTATGGTGATAAAGATGGTAAAGAATCTTATGCAAGCTTCTTAACCTCCTTTCCAAAAACAGACTGGAAAATAACGCAGAATAAAGAATGGATAGAAATACAATCTTTAAATGGCAAGCCTATCTGGATTTTCGCAAACCTGCCATTAGATAATGAAACCGATAAAGATGCCGATGCCCAAAAGCATTTGATTGATTACCTGACAGAAAATGATTTAAGGCCAGGCGTTGTGATTCATCGTGGGCACAGTTATCACTTAACCTATACTATTCAGCAATTACCAGAATCAGCGAAAATTATTATGCTGGGCAGTTGTGGCGGCTATAAGAACCTTAAGCAAATACTGGAATATGCGCCGGAGGCACATATTATTTCAACCAAACAAATTGGGGCAAGAGATATTAATAAGCCAATTATTGAGGCAATAAACACTACTTTCAAAAATGGCGATAATATAGATTGGCGGCAATTGTGGAACACACTTGAAACGAACTTTGCCAAAGGTCCAAAGGCACAAAAAGATCTGTTTGATGATTACATTCCGCCGCAACGAAACCTTGGCGCCCTGTTTATAAAGGCTTACACCAGGGCCAACAATAGTTTATAAATTTGCCTGATGCCGGAACAAAAAAAGCGTGGGAAGATTTTCGATTTTAGCTTGCTCAGAAAAGTTTTTCGCTTTGCTGCTCCCTATAAAAAGAAGTTTTATTTATCCATCATATTATCTGTTGTACTGGCCATTATTTCTCCATTAAGGCCTTATCTCATTCAGTATACCGTCAACCATTTTATTAAAGATCATAACATGCGCTGGCTGGTGATTATTACCATCATACAAATAGGCATGTTGCTGGTGGAAACAGGTTTGCGTTTCTACTTTAGCTATATCACCTCCTGGCTTGGGCAAACGGTTGTAAAAGATCTGCGGGTAACGGTTTATAATAAAATATTGCATCTTAATTTATCACAGTTTGATAAAACGCCCATTGGCACACTTACAACAAGAACTATCAATGACATTGAATCTGTTAACGATATTTTTTCTGATGGATTGATTCCCATCATTGCTGATCTGCTCAGCATTATTTCTATTTTGCTCTTTATGTTTTTTGTTGACTGGCGCTTGACCTTAATCAGCCTGGCGCCGTTTCCTATACTGATTATTGCTACTTACTTTTTTAAAGAAAGCGTGAACAAATCATTTGTTTTGGTTAGAAATGCTGTGGCCAATCTTAACGCTTTTGTGCAGGAGCATATCACAGGAATGAGTGTGGTACAGGCTTTTGCAGCAGAAGATAAAGAGTTTGAAAAATTTAAAAAGATCAATAAAGAACACCGGAACGCCAACATCCGTTCAATATTAGCTTATTCAGTTTTTTTTCCGGTGGTTGAGATTGTGTTGGCATTTTCAACAGGTTTGCTGGTGTGGTGGGGCGCTAACAATGCTTTTAATGCGGGTGTTATTATTGCCTTCATTATGTATCTCAATTTATTATTCAGGCCATTAAGAATTATTGCAGATAAGTTCAATGTTTTGCAAATGGGCATGATTGCTAGTGAAAGAGTGTTTAAGGTTATCGAAAACCCCGACTTTATTAATGATCCGCCAACAGATCTACCGGTAACTGCTCAACACGGTATGCTTAAAGGAAAAGTGGAATTTAAAAATGTAGATTTTGCTTACAAAGAAGATCAACCCGTTTTAAAAAATATCTCCTTCTCTATTCAACCGGGAGAAACACTGGCCATAGTAGGCCATACCGGCAGCGGTAAAACATCAATTATAAGTTTGCTTAACCGCATGTATCATATAAAACACGGTAGCATCACCATTGATGACATCAATATCGAGGCCTACGATTTAAGTTACTTAAGAGCAAACATTGCCGTGGTTTTGCAGGATGTGTTTTTATTTAGCGGGTCCATTTACGACAACATCACGCTCCGCAATCCCCAAATAAAAGAAGAAGAAGTAATACATGCCGCTAAGATTATTGGTGTACATGATTTTATAATGCGTTTGCCGGGCGGTTATCATTACAATGTTATGGAACGTGGCGCAACACTATCTCTCGGCCAACGGCAATTGTTATCTTTCATACGAGCCTTATTGTATAATCCTTCTATACTAATCCTGGATGAAGCGACCTCCTCTGTAGATACAGAAAGCGAAATGCTGATACAACATGCTATAGATAAATTAGTAAGTGGAAGAACATCAATCATCATTGCTCACCGCCTTTCTACTATTAGAAAAGCTGACAAAATCTTAGTACTTGATAAAGGCGAAATAAAGGAAACCGGTACCCATCAGCAATTAATGGCTGCCAAAGGATTCTACTACCAACTTCACCGTATGCAGTTTGAAAAAGAGGTAGTAGTATAAACAAATTTGGGTAAATTGCAATATGCAAACTTCGTCAGATATTATTCCTAAAAATGCGTTACAGGATATTGATGAAGCCTATGAAGCAGCGGCTTTGATCTTTTAAGAGAAGCCCTTAACCGCACCTACAAAGAACGCTTTCTTTTTGCCACAAGACTTTATAAAATTCAACAAACGATCAACAAAGCAAAAATCACTCATAAGCCTTGCTGAAAAATTCACGCAAAGTAAGAAAGGAGCAAAGACGCAAAGTTTTCATAACGGCTTAGTTTATTTATTCTTTTGTGTCTTTGCGTGGCATGGAAACGATTCCAAATGTTTGTTTCAATTTAATTTCCCCTCCTTTTTAAAACAAAATCTTAAACCCTTATCTTTGCGGCAAATTTGAGGTATTTATGATTACTAAAAGCATGAAATGTATATTGGTGGCGGTTTTCAGCCTATGTATAGTGTTTTTTAGTAATTCGTTATATGCCCAGCATGAACCAGCCGGAGAAGGTCATATAACAGAAGAAAAATTTGATCCTGCTAAAGAGATCATGGGCCACATTCAGGATGCCTATGAGTTTCATTTTTTTTCCTTAGGTGATTTCCACGCCACGATTCATTTACCTGTTTTATTGTACTCATCCCAGAGAGGATTTTCTGCCTTTTCCTCTTCAAAATTTGGTCACGACGGAACCGAAGAATATGACGGCTATAAGTTGCAGGCCGGGAGTGCTGTACCCGTAAATCCGGAAGAAAAAATATTCGATTTCTCCTTAACTAAGAACGTGGTGCAAATGTTTATTGCGCTGATAGTTTTAGTATTGTTGATGACAGGCATAGCCCGTAAATATAAAAGCGGAAAAGGTGTTATATCTGCACCATCCGGCTGGCAAAATGCTATTGAGCCTGTGATAACTTTTGTAAGAGATGATGTGGCAAAAATTTACCTGGGCAAGCGCTATGAAAGATACATGCCTTACCTTTTAACTGTTTTCTTTTTCATTCTTATTAATAACATTTTTGGCTTAATTCCCGGTTCGGCAAATGTTACCGGTAATGTGGCTTTTACTATAGTATTAGGGGTGATTTCTTTTATAGTAATTATGGCCAGCAGCAACAAGCATTTTTGGGGTCATATATTTAATCCCCATGTACCAATACTAATCAAGCCAATTCTTGTTCCGGTGGAACTTTTAGGTGTTTTTACAAAACCGTTTGCGCTTATTGTCAGGTTATTTGCCAACATGGTTGCCGGGCATATTATCATCCTGAGTTTTGTGAGCCTGATTTTTATTTTCGGCGGTATGAACCGGGCTGCAGGCTGGGGCTTTTCGCCTATATCAGTTTTGTTTACCGTGTTTATTTATCTAATTGAAATAATGGTGGCTTTTATCCAGGCTTTTATATTCACAAACTTAACAGCAGTGTTTATCGGTCAGGCTTTTGAAGGCAGCGGTCATGATGCTGATGGGCATGATGACGGGATAGTCATTTAAGATTTTTTTTAACATCAAAACCAAGTATTATGTCATTAATGACTTTATTAGCGGAAGTTGGTTTTTCTCACATGGGTGGCGCAATAGGCGCCGGTTTAGCTGCAATTGGTGCAGGTATCGGTATTGGCCAGATCGGTAAAGGATCTGCTGAAGCCATTGCACGCCAGCCGGAAGCTACCAACGACATCCGTGGTGTAATGATCCTGACTGCTGCATTTGTTGAGGGCGTTGCCCTTTTTGCAGTTATTGCAGGATTGTTAGCTGTACTAAAAACTTAGTAGCGCATTACACAAATCACTGTATCTTAAGTACAGGACGGCGGATGCAGTGATTTTTTACTTTTTATGATTGTGGTGTAAATTATTTTGACATTAAATACTCTGTAAAAGAGATTGGAGGTTTAAATTATGGAATTGTTATTACCTAAACTTGGCCTGATTGTTTGGACGCTTCTTGCTTTTTTGATCGTATTCTTTATACTTAAAAAATTTGCCTGGAAGCCAATTTTAAAGTCTTTAAACGACAGGGAAAATAATATCTCAAACTCCATTCTTTCTGCTGAAAAAGTAAGGCAGGAAATGGCTAAC
>JANLXV010000448.1:0-9582 GCA_031365305.1 Chitinophagaceae bacterium | reverse complement strand
ACAGTATCTGTTAAGGATAAAGGGCTGGGCATTGCAAAAGACCAGCAACCTTATGTGTTCAACCGTTTTTTTCGTGCAGAGCAAACCAAAAATCTGGAAGGGATGGGGCTGGGTTTGTTCCTATGCCGCAAAATAATTATTGCGCATAACGGCAGTGTTTGGGTGGATAGTGAACCTGGTAAGGGTTCTACATTTTATTTTTCAATCCCCATATAAAAAAGCCAGGCCTAACAATCATGTAAATGCATGCCATTAATTAAGGTTTAAACCGATACTTAAGCCTATCCAGGGTTTGCCATTGTTTATCCAGTATTTATGGTTTTTATCAAGCAAGCGGTCAAAACCGGTATTAAGGCCAAAGCTTAATTTATCTATGGCAAAAATGGCGGCTATTCCTGATGTATTTACTAAACCATCATACTCTATAGTTATAGCATTTTGAGTTACATAGCTATCAATTCTTGAAGCGCCTATACCACTGAACAGGCCAAAGCTTAAACCATAATGCGTAATGCTTCTTTTAAAAATATTTACCGGTGACTTTTGATAGCTGATATGGTAATAATCTGTTCGGTAGCCCACATAGAATGCACCATTTAATATTGACGTGTTAAACTGCGGGGGAAAGCTTTTAACCGAAGGCCTGTATTTACACAAGATGCTTAATACATCAATATCCAAAGTATTTTGCCGGAAAACATAGTTATTAAACGAACCAGGTTTTTGAACAGATGAAAAAGCGATTTTTAAAGATTGAGAAGTATCAACCATGGCCTTGCCAAGGCTTTTGGCTGTATACACTTTTATGGAATCTTCTTCAGGAATAACATAGAGCGATTTTAGTTTTTTATGGTAGAGCCGGCTTTTGTAAAAACCTTCGTTAAACCCATACTTTGAGGATTGCTTAATGGTTTGGCAACTTTGCAGCAGCAACATAAACATTAGTAAAACAGACAGAAATTTCATACGTAATTGCCTTCAATATACGCAGATCAGGCTGATCTATAACCACTTCTTCTTTTTAAACCATACATAAATGATCAGGGTTACAAGCGCCATAATCAGCAGCACAACCGGGTAGCCCCATTTGCTTCTGAGTTCCGGCATAAAGGCAAAGTTCATTCCATATATACCAACAATAAAAGTAAGCGGCATAAAAAATACTGAAAAAATAGTAAGCACCTTAACAACCTCATTTGTTCTTTGCGCAGCAAACGACATGTAAAGATTCATCAGGTTATTTACGTCTTCAAGAATTTGGTTATACAGGGTTAGTATTTTCAGATGCTGATCTTTTACATCCTGCAGCGCCGGGTCATCTTTCGGAATAGTCCTGATATGATTGATAGGCTCAGCCATCAACATCAGTATTTTATTGGATATAGCTGCCTGCCGTTTGATGTAATATAAAGCTTCTACCTGCTCGTTGGAAACCTTCCGCAACAGGATATGATTTTCAAAAAAGTCCACCTGCTCTGAGAGGCGTTCTGCCGGGTCATCAAAAGTTTCCAGCGCATGCCAGAGTATCTTTGTCACTACTTCTTCGGCGCTGGAGCATTTACCTTTTTGAATGTATTTGTTTTGAATATTGATTAAGAACTGGATGGGTTCTTTATGTATGGTTATTATAAATTCTTTTGTATAAAAGATGGCAATCTTATTACTGAGTTCCTGTATGGTAGCCATTTTTTTATCAAAGCCATGGCTAAAATACCGCAGTATTAAAAAGTTTACGTCATCTACCTCATCATACTTGGGCAGGTGATCAGGCTCCATACAATCTCTTACCAATTGATAATGTAAATGATAATCTTTACTGAGTTGTTCTATTTCCTGTGTAGCAGGTTGTACTACTTCCAGCCACTTTACATTTTCACAAACAAGGATTTCTTTAATAGCCATTTTTATTAATTTAAAGTAGATGTTTTAGCTGTGAAAAAAAGTCCCTGAAATAGTAATGCTTTCAATATAGTACTAATGCATACAATGTTAATGCCCAATTAAAGTATATTAAATCTTATTGACAATGTGATGTAGCGATATTGCAGAGTTAGCGGCGAAAGGATTGTACGCAATAAAAAAGCAGTTCCCGAAAGAGCTGCTTAAAAAATATCATGAATAACGTTTGAATAAACAGGGGAGTGACCTTCAAATTTTTCCTATTCTTCCAGGTAACCAAATTTGCCTTTATTATAATCATCAAAAGCCTCCATTAATTCTTTCCGCGTGTTCATCACAAACGGGCCATGCGCTGCAATGGTTTCGTTCAGTGGTTTACCGCTTAAAATCAACACTACTGAATTATCAGCGGCTTCCACCGTAAATGATTCGCCATCATTTTCAAACAACACCAGGTGATCTGTTTCTACAGTTTCCGTATCATTCACTTTTATGCTGCCTTCAATAACTAACAGTACGGTGTTGTAACTGGCAGCAAAACTAAAGGTCTCTTTGGCGTTTTTGCTGAGCCTGGCATTTAAAACGTTCACCGGAGAAAAAGTAAACGCAGTGCCTTTAATGTCGCGATGTTCACCAGCTATAATTTCGATAGTGCCATTGTTTGAAGGCAACTGGTATTTTGCAATATCTGCATTGGTAATGGCCTGGTATTTTGGTTTACTCATTTTATCTTTTGCAGGCAGGTTAACCCATAACTGTACCATCTGGAAATCGCCCCCGGCCTTGCTAAAATTTTCTTCATGATATTCTTTATGTAAAAGACCGGAGGCGGCCGTCATCCATTGTACGTCGCCTTCGCCTATTATACCGCTATTGCCAAAACTATCATGATGAGCAACCTTGCCTTTATACGCAATGGTTACGGTTTCAAAACCCCTGTGCGGATGCACACTAACGCCTTTAGGCGTTTCAGAAGGTGGGAAATAAAATTTAGAATTGTAGTCCAGCATAATGAACGGGTCCATTCTTTCCATATCAAGCCTGAAGCCGCCCGGAATAAAATTATGTACTCTAAAGCCATCGCCAACAAAATGCGGCTCTCGTGGCGGTACTACTATTTCAATATTTCTTTTTGTCATGTTTAAAATTTATCCTGCAAAATTACCTGCGCTTTTGCGCTTTCACATTGATGTAGGATAAGAAATAGACTTATTGAGGCTTGAAGTTTTTTCTGGCTAATTCTTTCCTCACCCTGCTTAAACTTTCCGGTGTTAGCCCAAGATAAGAGGCGATCATCCATTGCGGCACTCTCAGCATGAGATCAGGGTAAAGACTTATAAAATCAAGATAGCGTTGTTCAGCAGTGGCACTTAATAAAAGATTGATGCGCTGTTGCTGGTGCCTTATAAAATTGTGCAACGCCTTTTCATTATAACGAATAAATTCTTTGCTTAAATCTCTTGCTTTTTCCATGAAAGTGTTGTCAAGAAATACAACAGTTGATTCTTCAATGGCATCTATAGTTAACTGCGATGGCTCCATAAAATAGGCGCTGCTGCGATCAGTAATAAACCAGTTTTCCGGTGCAAATTGTATAATGTGTTCTTTGCCGCCTTCATCAATAGTGTAAGAACGAAGCAACCCTTTATCTACAAAAAAAGAGTAATGGCATACTTCGCCTTCATGCAAAAGGAAATCACTTTTACCAACAGTTTTTACCGAAAGCTCTCTCGTTAGTTCCGCAACTTCATCAACCGTCAGATGCGCTTTTTCTTTTAAATATGTTTTAAAATTTTCCAAAGCAGAGTGAAAAGTAAAAAGGAAAAAGTAGAAAGTAGAAGGTGTTATCTTTTTCGGTGGCAGATGATGTGGAAACAAAGCATGAGTGTGTTTCATCACTGGCGCTATTCATTCCAATGTAGTATTGCCATCTGCATATTTAAGATTGTATTTAAAAGCATGCAGCCGCCAGCCTTCATTTAATAATGTTGCCTGTAAATTATAGCTACCGGTAAAACTGCGTGTATGGCCTTTGGTGGCAGATTTTTTATAATGGGTGGCTACAGCATAAGCATAAATGTCTGCCGTGGATCCGCTTACTGTTATCAGGTAATGCCCCGCCTGGTGATGAACGGCATCAACATCATGAAAGCCCTGCTTCCATGTTTTGCAAATGTCACCTGCTTTCAAACGTTGTGGTGTGCCACCTCCTGCACTGCTCATGTCAAAATCAACATGATCTGTAAATACTTCTTCAATAAGTTTTTGCCAATCTCTGCTGTCGGTATACATAAAAAGTTTATTAGTCAGTTCTGTAAGTTCAACTTTAGCAATTTCCATGGTATTTTTTGATAAAATTATTTAAAAGATGATTTCTTGTAAGCCATAAAGTAAAGTTCTTATGACTACCTGGTAAGCTACCTGTTCCAATTTAAAATTAATCGGGTGAAAACACCTATTGTGCAATAATAAAATTGTGTGTATTTTATTCTTTAATATATCATCCGGTAAATGTCTCAATATGTTCTCCTCCTTAAATAAAAAAAATACCAAACCTGTTATTCCATCAATCAGCCGTTGTATTGCAATCACTATTTTTACAGGGTTGATGGGTATTTCCTGTAGTTCTTCTCCAGATTCTCCAAGGCCTAAAACTGATTCTGCTGTAATTACAACATCAACTTTAACTGACACAACAACCACAGCTAATGTACCAGCCTCAATTTCTAACGTAGAGCTAAGTAAAGTTTTTGTTACAAAAGATGAGTTTTATACCCTACTTAGCAAACCAGGCGACAAACTGTTATTTAATCCGCTGATAACTAAAGAAGGCTATCTCTCAATGATCTTAAGAATTAAGCAGGGCAATGATTTTAAAGATTCTATCATTTTAAAAAGATTAGGCAAGAGTAGTTTGGATGTTAATGGTAAAGATGTGTCCTTATCCTTATTGCATATAAAAAATAAACGGGCCTTAAAAGATTCTATAGATAAATATACAAGGGACATGGCTAATCCCATCCTTGTATTTTCGCCTTACATGGATGAAAGTGAGAACTTAGGTTATTTAAACTATAGCATTACGCCAATTGATATAAACAAGATCATCCCCGGCTTTACTGACCAGCCTTTAATTCACCCGACGGATAAGCAGTTGCAAACTATTGATTCAACATTAAAAGCTTTAGCAACAGCAACACTTACAAAGGTTTTAAATCCATCACCACCGGCAAGAAGCACATAGTATTCAATTACAATTACTCGAAATTATTTAAAGCCACATCATCACCTTCGCTTAGAGTAAAGGAACATGGTGGCCCATACATATCTATATTCTGGTGAGGTAACTTTTATTCCTGCCGCGAAAACATTAAGTTAAGTAGTTAGATAACTACATTTTATAGAGAACGTTATCATAAATTCAGTTAACAGAAGGTTTTTTTATACTACACTGAATATTAGCAAAATATTAATCTCTATAAAACGTTATCAGCTTAAAAGTTTTTAATTTTTGCAAATAACATTGCTAACCTTTAACCTCTTTAACAAACCTCATGAAACCCATCAAATTCTTCATTGTAGTATTAGTTGCAGTTGCTATTTATAGCTGTAAAAAAACCGAAAAGGTGCCATCAGTTACGCCGCCGGTCGTAGTAGATACCACTGACACAATTAAACATCCCGTTGACACGCTTCTGGTAGATACGATCATTAACGCTGCTATAGATAGTATAAGTACATCAAAAGCCAAGGCTACAGCACAGTTTAATTATAGCGGCAATGATTCTATTTCTGAAGAAGGCTTTGTAATAAGCGTTACACCAAACCCAACAACAGCCAATAGAAAATTTAAAGCAGATACTGTAAAAACCGGCCAATATACTACCCGGTTTAAGGAATTAAAACCGAATACCACGTATTATACCCGTGGCTATGCCATTGCAGGAACCAGGACCTTTTACAGCGAAGAACTAACGTTTACAATAAAGTCTGTAAAGCTGGAAGATGATTTTGGCGGCGGAGTTGTTGTATGGCTCGACTCAGCAGGCCAGCATGGTATTATTGCTGCAAAGCAAGGGCTTGGCATATCAGCGATATGGGGCTGTAAAGGTTTAAGTATACCGGGTTTAAAGAGTGAAATAGGTACAGGTAAAGCTAATACCATTTTGATAGTACAGGCCTGCACTGTAGATAGTATTGCTGCAAGAAAAGTTGCCCGTTTAACCCATAATGGCTATTCTGACTGGTACTTGCCATCTAAAGATGAGCTTAACCTGTTATATCAGCACCGTGCAGCAATAGGTTATACCGACATTGAAAGATGGAGTTCTACTGAAAGCAATGCTGACAATGCCTGGGCGCAGCCTTTTGATAGTGTTGGTGCGCCTGTGCAGTTAGATAAATCAACCATACAGGGCGTAAGGCCGATCCGTTATTTTTAATAAGTTTTAAATATAGTTTTAAAAAAGCGTCAGTTACCCTGGCGCTTTTTTATTGAGTCTATTATCTGTTGCTAGGTTTCTAATTTGTGGGAATAGTATTGATGTGCCAAAGATTTTTTTACTGCCGTTTCAAAACTTTTGGGCTTAATATATCCTTACATCAAGAAATTGATTCAACTGGTCAAATGAAATAGAATTCACTATTTAAGCAGAGTTTCTTTGGTGTCTAAATTTTATTATATGACACAGTTAACGCTTAAACAAAAAGCAATTTTACCCGCAGCGCTTATTGCCTGCTGTTTCACATTATTATCATTCACACTTGGTGGCGACAGTTATTCAGTGTACCTGAATTCAAAACTTATTTTTACAACTTATGTGCATTCAAAAGCGCCGGCATGGAAACCTGTGGAGTTAAGCAACGACAATAGTAATGATCAACTTACTGTTGAATATAACCATTGCGGTGTGGTAGGCACAAGCCGTAAAATTTTGCTTAAAGATGAAAAAGATAACCTGGTGAAAGAGTGGAAATTTTCAGATCAATCCGGTAAGGTTATGCGTATCGAAGTGAAAGATATTCTGCAGATAAAGAACGCTCCTGCCCACTTAAAGCTTTATTATGTTTCAGGAAGATATTTACCTGAAGGCAGGATGTTAACGACATTAAACCTGGACAGGAAAAGCAATGCCAGGGTAGCCGTTGCAAAACAGTGAAAGGCTTAAAGCTGATGCCTGGAGGCATAAGATTATCATGAAAAATCTTATGCGGATATTAAACGTTCACTTTAAACGGTGAGCGTTTTTGGTAGGTTTTAAGTGATGGAAGAAAAAAAGTGTGTTGAACATACAGTGTATATATCTAAAAAAAAATCTACAAGGTGCAATCTGTAATAGGATAAGCGTTCGCAAAACGCAAGAGCGTTTCACCATATTATTTGAAACAATCTCCAAGAAAAGTTAATTGAAAGCACGCTTTGAATTGCAGAATTAAATGACTTTATTTGCGCACCAAAACTAACTTAATGAAACGTATATGTATATGCATAACAGCTTTGCTGTTTACCACCTTTTTGCACGCCAAAGATCCTGCTGATTCATTGCTTGCTGCTGATGAAGCTTATAACCACCTTTTAGATTCTATCACTACCTCACTGCACTGGCAAACCAGCCAGGTAAATCTTTCCGGGGCAAAGGTGACACTTACTTTGCCAAAGGAATTTAAATACCTTGATGCCGCACAAAGCCGTACTGTGCTGCACAAGTTATGGGGCAATCCTGAACGGGATGATGTGCTGGGTATGATTTTTCCTGCAAACGCTAATGTGTATACTGACAGCAGTTATGCCTTCATCATCACCTTTGATGAAGACGGTTATGTTAAAGATGAAGATGCCAATAAGATAGATTATAAAGACATGCTGTGGGACATTCGCAAATCAGAAAAAGAAGCCAACCCTGAAAGAGAAAAAAATGGCTATCAACCCATTCACATGGTTGGCTGGGCATCGCAGCCTTTTTATGATAAGGATCGTAAAGTATTACATTGGGCAAAAGAATTGCAGTTTGGTGACGACTCATTGCATACGCTTAATTACGATGTACGTGTGCTTGGCAGAAAAGGAGTTCTATCGCTGAATGCAGTAGCAGGCATGGGTGAACTAGCCCTTGTTAAAAGCAATATTGATAAAGTTTTACAGATTGCAGCCTTTACTGAAGGCAACAGGTACCAGGATTATAACTCCAGTACAGATAAAGTGGCTGAATATGGCATTGGTGCGCTGGTAGCTGGTGGTGTGCTTGCCAAAACCGGTGTGCTGGCTGCTATTGGTAAAGGGTTGATAGCTGCGTGGAAGTTTATAGTGATTGGTTTTGTAGCAATCGCCGGTGCCATCCGAAAATTTTTTAAAGGGAAGGCCGCAAAAAAAGATGATTATGATGAGCGCATTAAAGCATTGAAACCGGAGTAAATTTTTTTACATGACGTCTTCTTTGCAATAACAGTAAAGGCTTAGCCTTTTATTTTCAGTTGTGTTTGTACATTATTTATACTGTAACTACAAAATTGTATGAGCACAAAAGAAATAGCTGATCGCCTGGTAGAGATGTGCTGTAACGGCCAGTAGAAGAAGCAAAGGAAGCTTTATTTGCACCGGATAAATGAAAGGAGAAGCCCGTAAAACAAATAATGAAATAGGCGTGTATAAAACCGCAGGTGGAAAGATCATATCGGAGCAATTTTTTACTAGAAAGAAGGAGTCTTTTCTCTTACATTTTTCGCTAAAAACTATCCACATTTAAAATAACATAAGCAGTTCACCGTTTTTGCAAAAACCTAGATATGAAAAAACATCTTTTATTAAGTTCTCTTGCAGTTATTGTTATATTGGCCTCATGTAAAAAAGAAGACACGCCACAAAATACTTCTGCATCCATTGATGGATCTTACAAATTAAAATACATTACGGCAAATACTAACAGCATTGTAACCGTAAGTGATGGCGAAAAAACAATTACCAAAAGTGACTATACCAGCACTAATAACCAGGGCATTATTAACTTTAATAATTCAACACTTACTGCTACCGGTTTATCTTACACAGTAGCTACAGAAGCTAAAGGCTACATTTATTTCGGTGCGGACTTAATTGACTCGGTAACCTATCCTTTTTCAGTTACTCTGCCGGCCAGTAATTCCGTGGCACCTTACCAGTTAATTGGTGCCGACTCTATTTATTTTCCACAAGGGTCTCTTACAACAGGCATTGGCGGAAGTGGCGCTTCACAAAGCGGCCCGAGCGGCGGCAGGTACAGCTTAGCCGGTAACCTGCTTACCATTACACAACACTATGCAAAGGATTCTACATTTAATATTTCCGGCGATACCTATCATCAACAGAATGTTGCTATAGCAAGTATTGTTATGGAAAAGCAGTAAAAGCAGTATTAAGTTTGCAGTAATTAAAATTAGAATCAAGAAATTCTTAATACCTGTTTTTATGAACAGGCAATTGCTGCAAACTTGCCCGCCGGTTACCCAGGTAAATGATTACATTAAATCTCCTCTTTACTCCAAACCATTTTTAATGCGTTAAGGTTTTAGGTTAGAGTTATTTTTAAATTAATTTAGCACAGCAAATAACATTAACCAAAATCATCAACATGCGCACTGTAGAAAATATATTAGAGAATAAAGAACAAGTGGAAAATATTATTGATTCCGGCATAATGGTTATTGATG
>JANLXV010000440.1:0-2411 GCA_031365305.1 Chitinophagaceae bacterium | reverse complement strand
GTGGCCCAAGTTGCAGTTTTACCCGCTTTGATGGACCGATATTAAAGTTCACCAAAACCGGCACCTTCAAATAATTTAGTCTCGCTTTTTGTTGAGAACCGTTGGCAAATAAATCATCATAAACATCTGTAGATTCATTTGTAAATGTGGAAGTAGACTGGGTAAAGTTTACTTCAGGCTGAATACCGATGCTTTTAGACAAATTGAATTGAAGAAAGCCGCCCAGCAAATAATCATAACTAAAACCAGCCTTATAAGATTGGCCTTTGATCTTATTAATATTCACGCCGGCTTTACCGCCAAACCGAAAAAAGTTTTCACGTTCCTGGGCGGAAATTTTTGTAATAATTAAAAACGTGATCGCAATAAAAAGTGCGGATTTCATCTAAAGAATTTTAGTAAGCAATTACAAAAAGTGATCTGCAAAAATAGGCCAATAAAAAACCCCATCAAGTGATGGGGCTTTGAAAAGTATCTAAATATAAATAAATTAATCTTCTACTTTAACCTTACCTTTTTGCTTAGCAATAACTTCTTCAGCTATATTATTAGGCGCCGGCGCATAATGGCTAAATTCCATAGTTGATGTAGCACGACCGCTGGATAGTGAACGCAATTGCGTAACATAACCAAACATTTCGCTCAATGGCACTTTAGCTTTAATAACCTGAACACCATGTTTGCTATCCATGCCTTCAAGCATACCACGACGACGGTTAAGATCACCTGTCACATCACCCATATACTGATCAGGGGTTAAAACTTCAACTTTCATGATAGGCTCAAGTAATACCGGCTTTGCTTTACGACCGGATTCACGATAACCTTGCTTGGCGCATAATTCAAAACTCATCGCATCAGAGTCAACAGCATGGAAAGAGCCATCGAATACTTTAACTCTCATACTCTCCATTGGATAACCAGCCAATACACCGGTAGTCATGGCTGTATCAAAACCTTTTTGTATGGCAGGTACAAATTCTTTGGGAATAGAACCACCAAATAAGCCGTTTACAAATTGGAAATTTCCCTTTCCTTCCTTCAGGAATTCTTCATCTGCAGGTCCGATTTCAAAAATGATATCGGCAAATTTACCACGACCACCCGTTTGTTTTTTCAAAGTTTCACGATGCTCTATTGTTTGATTGAAAGCTTCCTTATAAGCAACCTGCGGAGCACCCTGGTTAATTTCAACCTTAAACTCTCTTTTCATTCTATCCACGATGATCTCAAGATGCAATTCACCCATTCCACTTAAAATTGTTTGCCCAGTTTCTTCATCTGTTTTTACCTTTAATGTAGGATCTTCTTCAACCAATTTAGAAATAGCCATACCCATTTTATCAACATCAGCCTGTGTTTTAGGCTCAACAGCTACAGAAATCACAGGTTCAGGAAAAGTCATGCTTTCCAGTATGATCGGATGTTTTTCGTCACATAAAGTATCACCTGTTTTAATATCTTTAAAACCAACTGCTGCACCAATATCACCTGCTTCAATAGAATCTACAGGGTTTTGCTTATTGGCATGCATCTGCATTATCCTTGAAATCCTTTCGTTTTTTCCAGTACGTGTATTTAACACATAAGAGCCGGAATCTAAATGGCCGCTATAGGCCCGGAAGAATGCAAGACGACCAACGAACGGATCAGTCATTATTTTGAATGCCAAGGCAGAAAATGGTTCTTTAGGATTGGCGCTTCTTGTCAATTCTTTACCTGTATCAGGATGAACTCCTTTTACAGCTTTAATATCCAAAGGACCAGGCAAATACCTGATAATAGCATCCAATGCAGTTTGTACTCCTTTATTTTTAAAAGACGAACCACACATCATAGGAATAATGGATATATCGATGGTTGCTTTACGCATTGCTGCATGAATTTCATCTTCACTTATTGTAGCAGGATCATCAAAAAATTTCTCTAACAAATGTTCATCGTAATCTGCAACAGCTTCAATTAAATGCTGCCTCCATTCGTTAACCTCTTCTATCATATCTTCCGGTATAGGCACTTCTTTATATGTCATTCCGAAAGAGGCATCTTCCCAAATCATACCTTTCATTGTAACAAGATCCACAACACCTTTAAAGTTATCTTCAGAGCCAATTGGTAATTGCAAAGGCACTGCTTTAGCACCCAGCATTTCTTTTACCTGTTTAACCACGTTTAAAAAGTCAGCACCTGCCCTATCCATTTTATTTACAAAACCGATACGCGGAACTTTATACTTATTAGCCTGGCGCCAAACAGTTTCGCTCTGAGGCTCAACTCCACTAACAGCATCAAATAAGGCGAGTAAACCATCCAGTACACGAAGTGAACGTTCTACTTCCACGGTGAAATCCACGTGACCCGGTGTATCAATAATATTGAATTTATAGAGTTTTGTATCCGGCGTTTTTGCA
>JANLXV010000420.1:0-4119 GCA_031365305.1 Chitinophagaceae bacterium | reverse complement strand
TGTGCAGATACACTTGTGCAAAAGGATTTTGTTCATATAAACGGGCCAATTGCCAAATTTATAATTGGGTATAACTGCACGGATCCGCTAAGCCGTACATTCACCAATAAATCAATTGCTGCGGAAACCTTTAACTGGGATTTTGACGATGGTCAGGCTTCTTCTGATTCCTGCCCCGTTCACGCTTATACCCGGCCCGGAAGTTATTTTGTTACTCTAACCGTTTATAATAGTCAAACAGGCTGTACATCTACCTTTACACAGGCTGACCAGGTAATTATTGAGAAGGCAAATTTTACGGCATCAGATACTGTTATTTGTAAAGGGGCTCCCATAACATTTAATACCATTGATATTAATCCGGCTAACATTTCATCATTCACCTGGAATTTTGGAGATGGTACAAAAATGAATAGTGGGTCTTCCGTAGAATATTTTTATAAGAAAACCGGCACTTATACAGTTACACTTATTATTACTGATCTTCTTGGTTGTAAAGACACTTTGATTAAAACAAATTACATCAGGGTAGATGGTCCAACTGCTGATTTTAAACCTGGTGTTTCCGGCACCTGCCTCAACAATCAAATAACGTTTGTTGATAAATCATATTCCGATGGCACGCATCCTATCTCTACCTGGGATTTTAACTTTGGCGATAGTAAAACCGAAAGTTATACCGCCGGGCCTTTTGCCCACAGTTACATGCTTTCTGGCTCATATATTGTAAGGCTTAAAGTTACTGACAGCAAGGGTTGCACGGATTCAATGGGGCTCTCAAGAGGTTTGATCATATCTCAGCCAAGGGCAAAATTTACCGTTAAAGATTCTATATCATGCCCCGGCAAATCAATTACATTTTTAAATAATTCAGCAGGCCTTAATCTTAGTTACCTCTGGGATTTTGGTGACGGCGGAACATCAACTTTGGCTAATCCTGTTCACACTTATGCAACTGCAGGCTTGTACAGTGTTACTCTGTCCTTAAAAGATAAGTATGGCTGTACAGCTATGCTCACTAAGAATGATTTTATTAGAATAATACTGCCGAAGGCCGATTTTATAATGAGCGACTCTGTTTCCTATTGCCCGCCGCTTGTTATAAACTTTACCAATACTTCGGTTGACTATACAGGCGCCTCCTGGGATTTTGGTGATGGCAATACTTCTAACCTGGATAAGCCTTCACACTTTTATGCTTTGGCCGGAAAATATACTGTAACACTTAAGATAACTACACCGGGCGGTTGTACGGATGTATTATCAAAACCAATTACAGTAAATGGCCCGGAGGGCGTACTTACCTATACAAATATTGAGGGCTGTTCGCCTTTACAAACCAGCTTTAAAGCCACAACAAAAAACAACGCCTCATTTATTTGGGATTTTAATGATGGCAATACCATAGAAACCCGGGATTCAATACTAAAGCATGTATATGATGAGCAAGGTCATTATCTTCCGAAAATTATTTTGGTTGACGCCAATGGTTGCCAGGTGCCTATAGTAGGAAGGGATACAATCAAAGTGTTTGGTGTTAAGGCTGCCTTGTCATCTTCAAATAATATCCTGTGCGATTCGGGCTCTATCGAATTTTCAGATAACAGTGTAAGTAATGATCTCATTACATCTTACCTATGGAATTTTGGCGATGGCAATATTTCCAAACTGCAAAATCCTTCTCATAAGTACATTAAGGATGGGGCTTATTTTACATCATTAATAGTTACAACCCAGGCGGGTTGCAAGGATACAATCAACTCATCTGCCGAAATCAAAATTATAAACAGCCCCAAAATAGCCATAGAATCTATTGACGGCGCTTGTGTGCCTGCCACATTAACTTTTTCAGGGAAACTCTTAAAAGCAGATACCTCAACCCTGCAATGGAAATGGAATTTTGCAAACGAGTTAACTTCTGATCAACAAAATCCTGGCTCACAAACTTACAGCGTAGCTAATAATTATAATGTTACCTTAACTGCAACCAACAGCAGTGGCTGCTCAACCCTGGTTACAAAAGTGGCTTCAGCTTACCCGATACCTACGGTAAAGATCAACGATAATTTATTTCTCTGCAGGGGACAGTCAATATTACTTTCAGCCACTGGCGCCGCCACTTATTCATGGTTGCCTGATGCAACACTATCATGCTTAGACTGTGCCAATCCTACGGCTAAACCTTTAAACGATATTCAGTATAAAGTAACCGGTAAAAGTGAGTTTGGATGTGTTGCTTCAGATTCGCTTGACGTAATGGTTAAACAGCCTTTTCAAATGCAGGTATCACAAAATGATACCATTTGCAATGGTTCTATAGCTCAGCTATCAGCAACGGGAACAGATCATTTTACCTGGGCACCTTCAGCCAGCTTAAACAATGCGGAAAGCGCAAACCCAATGGCCACGCCTTCTTCAACAACTATTTATACAGTAATTGGTACAGATGATAAAGGTTGTTTTAAAGACACTGGTTTTGTAAGCATAAAAGTTAATCCGATGCCTACGGTGAGTGCAGGGGATGACAAGACAATTAATGTTGGACAAACTATAGAACTTGAACCTGTTATTTCGCCGGACGTAAACAAAGTAACATGGACGCCGACTACGGGTCTTTTCAGAAATACTTACCCCGCCATTACTGTAAAGCCGAACGAAACACAGGAATACACCGTTGAGGTTTCAAATGATGGCGGCTGCCGTGCAAGAGACAGGGTAACAGTGTATGTATTGTGCAATAATGCCAATGTTTTTGTGCCAAATACCTTCTCGCCAAATGGTGATGGGATGAATGATGTTTTTTACCCAAGAGGCAATGGGGTCTTTCAGGTAAAAATGCTGAGAGTATTTAACCGCTGGGGCGATATTGTTTTTGAAAAATCAAACGTACAGGCTAATGACATCAATACCGGTTGGGACGGAACATTTAAAGGGCAAAAATTGCAGCCGGATGTATTTGTATATACACTTTCTGTGGTGTGCGATAACAATACTTTGTTAACGTACAAAGGCAATATTGCATTGATTCGTTAAGCAGAAATAAAGCTTATTTAAGGCGTTAATAATTTTCTTATCTTATATAAATTAAAAGATTGATTTTTGATAGCTGAACGTAATAAAATTACTACGCTACCGTTTTAACTCTGAAACCATGATCCTCAAGATTCCTAAATCCTGTACTGCTGTTAAAAAGATCGTCATCACAGGCATTTTAGCGGCAATGTTAATGCTGCAGGGTTTTAATGGGTTTTCCCAGGACATACATTTCTCACAATTTTTTGAAACACCTCTTCTTCGTAACCCTGCCTTGGCGGGTATTTTTGGAGGCGATCTTCGCATACAGGGTGTTTATCGCAATCAATGGAACAGCGTTACGGTGCCGTACCAAACCGGCTCATTAAATGCCGAGTATAAATTGCCCGTTGGCAGGGGAGATGATTTTTTATCTATTGGCGGACAGATTTTATATGACAAGGCAGGCACTGTTGCTTTAACTGCCACACACATTTTACCGGTAATAAATTATCACAAATCATTAAGTTCCGAAAAGAACATGTATCTCTCCCTTGGGTTTATGGGCGGATTGGTTCAGCGAAAATTAGATCGTTCAAAAATAACTACTGATAACCAATGGAACGGCACCGGTTTCGATCCTTCTTTACCTGACGGTGAAACGTTTACCAACACCGGGTATTCTTATTTAGATGGCAGTGTAGGATTAAGTTTCAATACGCAAATAGGCCAGAATGTTGATGATAATATTTTTGTTGGTGCGGCCTATCATCACTTTAACCGGTCTGCAAAAATGTCGTTTTATGGTAATAATAATGTACAGATATTACCTAAAATGGTTCTTTCAGGTGGCGTAAGAATGGGCGTAACCGACTATTCATTTGTAACCTTTCATGCAGATTACAGCAAACAGGGCACAAGCACCGAAACCATTGGAGGTATGTTGTATTCTCTTAAGCTGGACAGGCCGGACGACCCGATGTATATCTTACATGGAGGCGCACTTATTCGCTGGAAAGATGCACTGATTCCCGTTATACAAATGGAATACAAGCCCTTTACAATTGCAGTAAGTTATGATGTAAACGTATCACCACTAAAAACAGC
>JANLXV010000374.1:0-2309 GCA_031365305.1 Chitinophagaceae bacterium | reverse complement strand
GGCAAAACAACTTTCTCAGGAAATGCATTCGTACGCTATTCATCTGCCTACAATGAAAAAACAGGGCATGTAAATATAAGTGCAGGTGGCAAAAACTTTGGCTCACTTACCAGTTTTACCTTTTCTGATTTTGGAGACCTGGTACAGGGTGACCGCTATTACAGTAAATTTCCGGATTGGGGAAAGAGAAATTTTTATGTAAAGCAATTCAATGGTATTGATTCTATGGTTAAGAATGGCAAGGTAAGCAAGCAGGTGCAAACAGGTTATAAGCAATATGATTTTCTGCAGAAGTTTTTATTTAAAACAGGCAATGTTGAAAATGTGCTCAACTTTCAATATTCCACCTCCTCCGATGTGTACCGCTACGACAGGCTTACAGAAACTAACGGCGCAGGCATTGCAAAAAGCGCTGAATGGTATTATGGCCCTCAAAAGCGTTTACTGGCGGCCTGGGCAATAAATTTAGCCGGTTCCGGAATGTATGACAAGGCACAAATAACTACTGCCTACCAGCACGTAGAAGAAAGCCGGCATAACCGTAATTATAAAAGCATCAAACGCAACAACCGTCAAGAAAAAGTTGATATCGCCAGCCTGAATGCAGATTTCTCAAAAAAAATAAACAAAGCTGAATTTGGATACGGCGCTGAGATAACTTATAATAAAATTGCTTCCAATGCTTATGCAGAAGATATAACAACCGGTATGCAAAATCCTATTGATACCAGGTTTCCTGATGGCGGAAGCAATACCCAGTCGTATGCAGGGTATGCCACAGGGTTATATAAATTTTCTAAAAGTATAATTGCCAATGCCGGTCTGCGATTCAGTCATAACAGGTTGTATTCAAAGTTTAATGATAAAACATTTTTTCCTTTTCCTTATAATGATATTGAGCAGTCATCTGATGCAGTAACCGGCACCGCAGGAATTGTATTTCTGCCTGCGGGGGGATGGAAGCTTGCTGCACTGCTATCTACCGGCTTTCGTACGCCAAATGTGGACGACATGTCAAAAGTATTTGAAAGTGGGGGAGGCACTCTTATTGTACCAAACCCAAATATTAAACCGGAAAAAACAATCAACTATGAACTGAGTATATCCAGAAATATGCAAAACAAATTTCAGGCAGGCGCCACCGTATGGTACACGGATTATCATGATGCCCTCACTACCGATTTCTCTACCTTCAATGGTTCCCCAACCATTTTATACGATGGCGACACAAGCAATGTAGTAACAGTTGTAAATAAAAAGTCCGCTTATGTTTGGGGGCTTAGCGTGAATATTGGTGCATTGATCGGAAGCCATTTTTCTTTTTCTTCTGTGCTAAATTATACTTACGGCAGAATCAAAGAAGATCCCAAAAATTATCCGCTGGATCATGTGGCGCCATTGTATGGTAAGACCAGTGTGCTGGCAAAGTTTCACAAATTTACCGGGGAGCTTTTCGCTTTGTATAACGGGGCCAAAGGTTCTGCAAACTATAATCTTCGTGGAGAAGATAACCAGATATACAGTGCGGATGTGGTAAACGGATACACGCCTGCATGGATGACGGCCAATATAAGAGCAGCGTATGAAATTAATAAACATGTTACGGTACAATTTGCAGTAGAAAATATATTTGACAAATATTACCGTGTGTTTGCATCAGGGCTGAGTGCGCCGGGAAGAAACTTAGTGATAACGTTAAGGACTCAATTGTAAAATCTTTTTAAAAAAAGTATATGATTTGAAATACAGTAATACGAAATCATTCTAATTTTTCAAGAACCTTTCTTGTACATTAAACAATGCGCTTTTTATAATGCGTCAGGCAATTTTTTAAAGATATTAGTGGATGATAAAGCTGCTTATAATATCAAATAAAAACCTGCAATGAGGTGAGTCTTTGATATTGATTCTTATGCCGCTTATATTAAATATAACATTCGGGCTTTGTGTTAAGCGTGAGTCTATATCTCTTTTAGCAATAACGGATGAATCTTTAATTAGCTAATCTTGCCTAGCCCAAAATGCTAAAGAAAAAAGTCCAATATTAATTATCTCTCAATCTCTCTTAACCTTGTTCCAGCAAATAGTTCTTTCTGTACCGTTTGCAAATATTTTCCAGTGATTTTACCAGCGCTACTTATTTGTTCAGCAGTTAAAAAAGCAATACATGATTAAGTACTCGCAACATTCTTCCTTCCCCCTTTTAGAATATCCGCAATAAAATATTTCAACCTTTTTTTACAACCAAACCCGCCGGGGAAGGTACCGGTCTTGGTTTGTCTTTAAGTTATGATATTATTAAGGCGCAT
>JANLXV010000072.1:0-4341 GCA_031365305.1 Chitinophagaceae bacterium | reverse complement strand
AAAAGCCCCCAAAATTTTGGGGGCTTTTTAAATAATTATGGTTTTTTGACCGGTGGTTTTTTTGTGGTTGTTGTTGAGTTAGTAGTTGTAGTAGTCGCTGTTTTTTTCTGAGCTGCTTTGGTAAAGGCGTCTTTGTTGGCCGTAGCTTGCGGATCATTGGGATCCAACTCTAATATTTTTTCATTAGCTGCTTTAGCTGCTTCAATATCTTTTTTAATATTATAATTATAGGCAAGCATATACTTATAAGCCGTAATTTGGTTTGCTTTTACTTTTTCCTTATCAACTGCGGTGTCAGCAATAGCTAATACTTGCTGATAATCTGCAAGCGCTAAACCCTGGGCTCCTGAAGTATCAAGCCCTTCTTTTGAACGGGCTCCCATAAACCATCCAAAAATATCTGTTGGGTATTTGGCCTGGTATAATTTAAAAATAGAATCTGAAGACACATAATTTCCGCCACGATAAAAATTATAGCCTGCATAATACAGGTCAACCTTGCCATAATCTTTTTTAACATTCAATAATCTTGTATACCATTTGGCTGCTTCATTATAATTTTTAGCTTCAATAAATCCGTTGGCAATAGAATTTACATATTCTAATTTGTTGGCATCAACTGTATCCATGGAAATGGCTTTATCTACATATTGGCCTGCCAGTTCCTCACTGCCCGGAAATTTCAATAATGTTTTTGCATAAGCCGCATAGTCGCTGGGACCTATTTTATCAGCGCTTTGCTTTTGAAAATACGTATCAAAAAATGCTTTTGCATTTACTGAATCTCCCAGTTTATCATAGGCATAAGCTTTAATACCGTACAAGCTTGCATAAGGATTTTCCCCTCCGGCCGCTATACACTGGTCAGCCTTTGTTACTGCATCCTGAAATTTTCCCGAAGCATATAAATATGATGCCTGGTAATAACAGTTTTTTGAATCCTGATCTGCAACCGCAATGTATTTATCAAGGTACTCTTTGGCTTTATTAATATCTCTTTTATAATAATACTCAGAAAGCCAGGCATAAACAGGTGCGTAACTGGCATCCTTTGCTATAGCCTCGTTATAATATTTCATATAAACAGCTTCCTGGGAAATACCCTGGGTTTGATATATTCTACCGATCATAAAATTGGCTTTGGCATTATTTGGCTGAATCAATAACGCATTTTCGTAAGCCTGCTGCGCTTTTGCGCCATCATTTAATTTGCGATAAGCATCGCCAAGGTTTAAATAAATGTCGGCATTCTTCTTATCTTTCGCCGCAGCCAGGTTAAGTTTTTCAATGCCGTAATTCACATCACCACCTTTGGCATCTACGTTGGCCCTGCCTATGGCATTTAACACATCTGCATCTTTTCCCTTCGACAAGCTAATACCAGTTTCAAAACGGTTCTTAGCATCATTGGCCTTATTCTGCAATAATTCAATATGCCCCATACCCACCATTAACAATGGGGAATTAGCGTTAGCCTGCAATGCTGCCTGGTAAGTAGTCATGGCGCCGGTTGTGTCACCCATTTCAATCTGCGTTTGCCCCAGCCAATAGGCGGCATCGGCATTTTTACCAGAATTTAATTTTGTGAACACGTCTTTTGCACTGGTATACCTTTCATTGTAGAGGAATTTTTTTCCTTCATCAATATTTTGAGCAAGCAGCGCTGTGGTATTTGACAGCAGCACAAATGAAAGGCAATACACTTTAAGTTTTCTAATCATTACTTTGGTTTTTATTATTGATTCAATGTTGCAGACCTAACAGAAAAATTCATTTTAGCCGGACCAAGATAAGCTCGCCTGAAAATAAGTTGACCTTTTTCGTATTCCATAAAATTGGCAAACCCTGCTCCCAAGCCGTTATAATTTTCCTTGAGTACATAATACAAACCACGTACCAACGGATATCTTCTCATCATAATATTTGCCTGGTAGGGTTTTACAAAAGTCTTGTTCTCACAGTTTACACACTCCACGGCAGCAATTTTAACCTTCTTCAAAAAGCTTAGCTGCGCAGTATCTTCCTTATTACCAATCCAGCTTACGCCAACAAAACCAATAGCATTTTTATTGCCTGCTACATAATTGATGACCTCCTGGCTGCTTTTGGTTGCAAACACTTTTTTAGGATCAAAAGATTTTCCTTTTAAAATACTATCAATAGCATATCTCACAGTACTTGTAGCACTTAAACCATCAAACACGGCTATTTGCCCGTCACCTGTGCTTCCATCTAAAATACCCCTCAGCTTAGCAAGAGTAAATAAACTATCGGCAGATTGATTATTTACAATTAGCGCAACGGCATCATTTGCTACTTTGTCCCAGGTTGGTGAGTAACTCAAAGAATCTTTATAAAACTTTTCTTCTTCCGGCGTTAGGCCACGGGTAACAATGATCATTCTTGTAGAATCTTTAATAAGATCTTTGATGCAATCTGCTTCAGGCTTATAATCGGCAATAATTTTTGCGCCGGGATTTAGGGCTTCAAACACCTGAATCTGCGAATCTATAACGGGCTTAAAAGATTCATCCACACTAATGTGTATGGTACCAGTTTTTGTCGTGTCCAAATCTGTCCTTTCTTTTTGCCCTTCACAACCAGCCATCATTACCAGCATCCACAAAACAAAGATGGCCGCCTTAAAACCTGAAAAAACGTTCATACTATCTTTCAACAAAATAATCTTTTTTAATGCCCCTGTAAATACGCCAGCCGCCATAGCCAATAATTAAAATACTAAACACTTTCCCTATTGCACTATCAATAAAGTCATTTTGAAAATGAAACTGCTTTGCAAATAAAATAAACACGCCGATACCAACGTAAATAATTCCCATACCCATATCCATTATGCTCTTCATGCCAATGTACCTTTTAGTCTTTTGATCCGGCACATCTTCAAATTCTTCTAAACTCATTTTTTTTATTAAGAGGATGAGCAAGTTAAATAAATTCCATAATGGTGGGTGAATATTTAACATCGAAATTTTATTAAACTCTGCTGCACAGGTAAAACCAATAATGGCTTAAGCCTATATCTTTGTTGCATAGCAGGATGATGACCAGAAAAAATATTGCTGAAAATTGACAACAAAACCAACCTTGCCACAAGGCACCAGAGATTTTTCTGCAGCCGTTATTTTTAAAAGAAATTATATTTTAGAAACCATTCAGACCGTTTTTGAGCTTTATGGTTTTGAACCATTGCAAACGCCGGCAATAGAAAATCTTGATACGCTTACCGGCAAATACGGCGAAGAAGGTGATAAACTTTTATTTAAAATATTAAACAACGGCTTAGATAATCCTTCAAAAAAAGAGCTTGTAAACACTGAGTTTGATAAGGTATTAAATGGCAGATCTTCAAAGTATATTACAGAGAGAGCACTCAGATATGACCTGACCATACCTTTTGCCAGGTATGTGGCCACAAATTTTAACCAGCTTACCATGCCTTTTAAGCGCTACCAGGTACAACCGGTATGGCGTGCAGACAGGCCACAGAAAGGCCGCTACAGGGAATTTTACCAATGTGACGCTGATATTGCAGGCAGCACTTCTTTAATGAATGATGCGGAACTTTGCCTGCTGTATGCTGATGTTTTTGAACGGCTCAAGCTCAACGTTTCCGTAAAAATAAACAGCCGTAAAATTTTAAGTGGCCTGGCATCTTTAATTAATGCTAAAGAGCATTTATCGGCGATTACAATTGCTATTGATAAATTAGATAAAGTTGGACTGGCTAAAGTAAAAGAAGATTTATCCGCTTTTTTAAAAGAAGACCAGGTAACTATTATTGAAAAATATTTAACCATTTCCGGCAATAACGATCAGCAACTTTTAAAAGCAAAAGATTTATTCAACGAGGTTGAAGAAGGCATGGCCGGGATCAGTGAGCTTGAGGAGATCATTACTTTAGCATCTGCTGAAATTCAAAAAACCAAACAGGTTTCTTTAAGTGTTGACCTTACACTGGCACGTGGCTTAAATTATTATACAGGATCTATATTTGAAGTGAAAGCCAATGATGCAGCAATAGGCAGTATTGGTGGTGGCGGGCGTTATGATGATTTAACTGGTTTATTTGGCTTGCCGGGTGTAGCCGGCGTTGGCATCAGCTTTGGTGTTGACCGCATTTTTGATGTAATGGAAGACCTGGCTCTTTTTCCCAATAATATCTTCCAGGGGTCTAAAGTTTTGTTTTTTAATCTGGGTAAAACCGAAAGCCTTACCGCTTTTTCTTTTTTACAGCAATTGCGGCATCAGGGTATTTCCGGCCAGCTTTACCATGAAAACGCAAAACTTGACAGACAATTTAAATTTGCTACTAAAAAAAAT
>JANLXV010000177.1:0-11642 GCA_031365305.1 Chitinophagaceae bacterium | reverse complement strand
ATACTGCCTACCGCTACGGCAAAAGAAATGCAGTGCTAAAATGGAAACACATCTTTAATAATAAGTTATATGAAGTTGCAACCATTGGCATTGATGATTATAATTACAGCATTACCAGCACATTTAACCCAGTAAATGCTTACGATCTTTCTTTCGGCATTAATCAGTATCACTTCCGGTCTGACTTTAATTACGCCCTGAACAACCGGCATAACCTGGCATTTGGCCTAAGCAGTATCTTTTATAAAACTCAACCCGGTTCCTATGAGGCAAAAGGCGCACAGTCGTTGGTAAATAATGATGTATTGCAGAAAGAACAGGCGCTTGAAACCGCCTTGTATTTCAGCGACCAGATTACAGTTTCGCCAAAACTTACTGTTAATGCCGGTTTGCGCTACGCTCTGTACAATTATTTAGGACCTGGTAACCGGTATAAATACCCCGCCGGCATACCAAGAACAGAGGAAAATATAACCGATACCGTGTATTATAAAAGCGGAAAATTTATTAAGACTTACAGTGCACCCGAGATCAGGCTTTCAGCGAGGTATTCCCTGTCGGAAGTATCATCAGTAAAAGCTTCCTTAAATACATTGCAGCAATATATACATATGCTGTCAAACACCACATCTATTTCACCAACTGATATATGGAAATTAAGTGATGCTTACATCAGGCCGCAGCAGGGTTACCAGGCCTCGGTGGGGTATTACCATAACTTTAAAGCAAACACCATCGAAACTTCAGTTGAGGTATATTATAAAAAACTTAATAACTTTTTAGATTATAAAAGCGGCGCCCAGCTCATCCTGAATCATCACATTGAAACGGATATCATCAATACAAAAGGTAAAGCCTATGGTGCAGAATTTTTATTAAAGAAAACCTCTGGCCGGTTAAATGGCTGGCTAAGCTATGCGTACTCAAGAACGTTTATTAAACAGGATGATGAACTGGCAGGTGAAGCCATCAATAAGGGTAATTACTATCCTGCTTCGTTTGATAAGCCGCATAACGTGAATCTCATTAGTAATTACAGGTTCTCTCATCGCTACAGTATTTCATTTAATGCCATATACAGTACCGGGCGGCCTGTTACCCTGCCGATAGCTGTGTTTAATTCGGGCGGCGCCCAACGGCTTTATTATTCTGACCGCAATCAATACCGGATACCGGATTATTTAAGAGCAGATTTTTCGGTAAACATTGATGGCAATCATAAAACAAACCAGGCTATACACAACTCCTGGTCGCTTGGCGTGTACAATATGTTTGCCAGGCAAAATCCTTACTCTGTTTATTTTGTACAAGAGAACGGCGTGGTTAAGGGCTACCAGCTATCCATTTTTGGTACGGCTATTCCATTCATCACCTTTAATTTCAGATTTTAAGTTATGAGAAAGTTATACGGCTTATTAATATTGATGTTTGGCTGTGGTTTATTCATGTGCAAAAAACCCTATGCGCCAAAAGCCATCACAGCCGATAATAATTTTCTTGTAGTAGACGGCGTCATCAACACCGCCGCCAGTGAAACAACCGTAATTTCATTAACAAGAACCTCGAAGCTTGGCGACACCTTTACCATCAGGCCGGTATTTTTTGCAAGGGTTGCCATAGAAAGTAACAGCGGTGAGCAATATTTACTTAGCCAGGGCGACTCGGGCAGGTATCAATCGGCGCCACTTAATCTTAATCCGGCCAACCAATACAGGCTGGATATTTTTACGAACGATGGTAATCATTACCAAAGCGATTTTCTTACGCCAATTCAAACACCCGAGATAGACAGCCTTACCTGGAGGCAAGACAAAGACGTAACAGTGTACGTCAATTCACATGATCCATCGGGCAATAGCAGGTACTACCGGTGGGAATACCTGGAAACATGGGAATACCGGGCTTTTTATGAATCGGTCTTAGGCGTTGAAAACAGGCGCATTTTTTACCGGGACTCTACTAATCAGGCATACCGCTGCTGGGAAAATGCACCTTCTACTAACATTGTTCTGGGCTCTTCTGTAAAGCTAACCGATGATGTTATCAGTGAGGTGCCCTTACTGGTTGTGCCGGAAAACAGCGTCAAAATAAATTTCCGGTACAGCGTATTAGCTAAACAGTATAGCTTAAGCAAAGAAGCTTATAACTACTGGCAAATACTTAAGAAGAATACCCAGGAACTCGGCTCTTTATTCGGCGCCCAGCCCTCTCAGCTTTCAGGCAACCTTCATTTGGTGGAAGGCAATTCACCAATTGTGATTGGTTTTATCTCAGCCTCGTCTTCAACTTCTAAGCGGCTGATTATTGATAACAGTCAACTTGATAACTGGCAGGGCTTTCCTTCCGAGATCGGCTGCGAAGTTTTGTTTGGCTTTATTGACCCCAACGACTATCTTAATTTTACCTGGCCCGACACTACCTATGTTCCCCTTTACTTCATCACCGGCGGCGGTATGGCTGTCGTAAAAAAACAATGCACCAATTGCATGCTCTATGGCGGCACTAACCAAAAACCTGCGTACTGGGGAAGATGAAAAAAAATACTTCATACCATACTAATAAGGCAAATTATTTTTTTCTGAAAAAGATTTTTGCTATCATCATATTCGCATTCGGATGGCATTGTGTTTTTGCTCAAAACAGTCCTAACACTGATAGCATAGCTGCTCAGATAGAAAAGCTCAGGAATGAAAAAGCCAAACTCGATACAACCATTAAAAGGCTGCAGGATAATCTACAGAAGATGGATACAAGTGCAGCCAAAGCAATGACTCCTAAACTGTTTGCCATTCAGCCGGTAGAGTCGAAACTACAATTGTTTCGTGAGAAGGTTTATGTAAAAACTGATAAGGCAACGTATATAGCAGGTGAAACGATCTGGTTTAAAATATATAATGTTGACGGTTATTATAATAAGCCGCTTAGTTTTGAAAAGGTAGCCTATGTTGAAGTGTTGGGCAGTAATCAAAAGCCCGTTATGCAGGCTAAAATTGAATTAGACAATGGCACGGGAAAAGGCTTTCTTCTCATCCCCTTTTCTCTTAATTCAGGAGCGTATATATTGAGAGCTTACACCAGTTGGATGAAAAATTTTCCGAATTCAATTTATTATGAGCAACGCCTGAATGTTATCAACACCTTTAAAAAACCGGACTGGAGTAATCTTGAGCAACCCGTAAAATATGACATCCAGTTTTTTCCTGAAGGCGGAGACCTGGTGAATGATCTTGAAAGTACTATTGGGTTTAAAATAACAGATCAGTATGGAAAAGGATTAGAAGGTAATGGTATCCTTATCAATAGCAACGGTGATACAATAACTGATTTTCACACACAGAAATTTGGCATGGGTAATTTCTCTTTCACACCTGCTGAAAACAAATATTATAAGGCTGCAGTAAGGATTAACGGGGAAACAATCATAAAAGACCTGCCTGTTGTAAAAGCAAGCGGATATGTGCTGCATCTCGCTTCTCTTGATTCAAACCATTTAAGTATCGAAGTACAATCAACAAATACTCAAACCACGGAACCGGTGTACTTAAGCGTTCAAACAAAACATCTTTTAAAATCAACCTTTAAAAAATCTACAAATAACGGCTTCACAAATTTTATTATTGATGTCGATAGTCTTGGCGAAGGCATTTCACAATTTACTTTATACAATGCCAATCACCAGGCCGTTTGCGAAAGACTTTATTTTAAACAGCCTCAACATAAATTAAATATTGGCATTTCAACCAATCAACCAATATACAAAAGAAGAGCGCCAGGTACTGTTGACATTACCTTCTCGCATAAAGCCGATGAACAGCATAACGTTTCTATTTCAATCGTGAATTTTGACTCATTACAAACTTTACCGGAAACGGACATACAATCTTACCTCTGGTTATCGTCAGATATTGGCGGCTATATAGAATCTGCTGCATATTATTTTTTGGCCTCATCACCAGAATTAAAAGCGGCAGCCGACAATCTGATGCTGACGCAAGGCTGGCGAAAATTTACCGCAGACAGTGCTTACTTTTATACGGCACGCCAATTAAAGTTTATGCCCGAAACAGAAGGGCCATTGGTAACCGGTACAACAATATCCAAAACAGACGGGCAGGTTATTTCAAATATTCAAACTTATGTGTCTTCTCCCGGTGAAGTGTTTCAATTGCGCAATGCTGTAAGTGATTCAAAAGGCACCATCCGGTTTGCTTTTAAAAATAATCCAGGCAATGATCAACTGATCTTTCAACCTGCTACCGGCCAGGTAAACAACGCAAGTATCAGTCTTGATAATCCTTTTGCTGAAGATTCTGTCTCATCTCCCTTTTCGCCGTTCAGATTATCGCCATCCTGGCAAAAACAACTTGAAACCCATAGCTTAAATGTGCAAAGCCAGAACATTTATTTAAAAGAATTTAATTACCTGCTTAGTCCGGAAAGACTTGATTCATTCCAGTTTTACGGGAAGGCCGACAGAACTTATTACCTGGATGATTATACCAGATTTATAACAATGGATGAAGTGATGCGGGAAATAGTAGCCGAAGCAAAAGTAAGAAAGCAAGGCAATAATTTTTTATTTGAAGTAAAAAATAATGCAACCAATACTTTTTTTACTGACAATCCTTTAATGCTGATTGACGGCGTACCAGTTTTCAATCCTGATAAGGTGATAGCTATTGATCCGCTTAAGGTTAGTAAAATTGATGTTGTTGCCAGAAAATATTTTATCGGTGGAAACGATTATAACGGCGTTATAAGTTACTCAACTTATAAGCATGATCTTGCAGGTTATGAATTGCCGGCAGATGCCACGGTTTTAAGGTTTGAAGGCCCACAGTTAAAGAGAGAATTTTATAGTCCGCAATATCCTGCTACGCCGAAAGCTAGTCATATACCTGATTTTAGAACAGTTTTGTTTTGGAAGCCTGATCATATCTCAATCAATAGCACCGATGCAATACCCTTTAATACTTCAGATGTGCCAGGGAATTATATGATAACGGTAGAAGGGATTACTTCTGAAGGTTTGTGCGGCAGCAGTAGTTATTTTTTTAAGGTTGAATAACAGATAACGCTTCAGATTGTCCTACCTGTTCTTTATTTCTTTCCCAATTTATAATATAGATACCCTGCACCTTCTTTCAAATACAATTCCCAATCATACAGCACAGAAAGATGTGGTATAAATGAACCGATATTGTTTATGCTGCGGCCATTCATATAGTTGCAGGGAAATGGCTCTGTGGCAACACCCGCATTTTTAAAAACAACCGATGCCCTTGGTATATGATAAGCAGATGTAATCAATAAATACGGTGGTTGTAATGCCAGTGAATCTAAAATATGTTTTGCATGCATTGCATTGTCCAAAGTATTATTGGATCTGTCTTCAACATAAATAACAGAATCCGGAATGCCCATTGCAATAAATTCTTTCTTAGCCCACACTCCTTCCCTGAAATTGGCCTTATGTTTTTTACCATTGCCGCCATTGATGAGAATGCGATTTATTTTACCAGCCTTAAATAACTTCGCTGCCTGTATAAACCTGTCAGCAGACATATTAAAATAGCCATTTTCTTGCGGGTCGGTACTGCCAAAGCCACCGGGTACTATGCCGCAACTATATGCAGCAACATCGCTAACATTGCGTGGTGCAGGCTGCCAGTGTTTGGCATATTCATTTAATAAAAATGGATTGCTAAAAACGATGAAAATAATAAAGGCAATTATCCGGCATGTCTTCCTGAAAGCTTTTCTCTTTATAAAAAAACCTGCAAGTAAAAGAAATACGATCCAGTTAAAGGGAGATAATAAGAAAGAAAGAATGGCTGAGGCGAATTGGTGCAAGTTGATAAACACTTAATTTTTATGGCGAAAATAAGATATCAGTTTTCTGACGTTGCTTCAACTTTTAGCGCTTTGCTATTTTTCCGTTTACGTAAAATGGCCTGAATAGCCTTAATTGATCCAAAAATTATACCTCCCATTCCAAAAATCAAAACTACTATAGAAAGTGCTTCTGACCCTGAACAACTTAAGCTGCATGACCAGGCAGCAACTCCGGCAGCTAAACCCGAGGCAACAAAAACCAACAAAATTATTAATAAGATCTTGCCTGCTTTTGAAGTTTCCTTATACTCCTTCCTGAATTTTGCTATTTGATTTTTTAAAGCTTTTCGAAAACTCTTTTTTGAAATTTGCTTTGCTGCTTTTTGCTTTTTGATGTTAGTATTTTCAGCGGCTGGCCTTACAGTAACATTTGCAAATACCAGTGTTGTAATATTACCTGATGCACTTTTTTGCTGAAAGCCTGTGAATAAACTGATCATCAAAAGAAACCCAAAAAAAACTAAAACGAAGTCGAGGATTTTTTGACGTTGGTAGAAATTTTTATAGCGTTGTCTTTCCTTTTTATCAGGATATAAAAGCGCAGCAATTATTATGACAATACTATAAAAATACTTCCCTTTATAACTGATATGTAGTGCAGGTAAAATGTCGGCAATAATAAAAGCAAGCAGTGTTAAAAGTAGGTGACTTGTAATAATAAAGAAGCGGCTTAGGAAAATATGTTGAGATGCCCAAAGGGAAATTTTTTTCATTGCAATTCTTTAGTAAAAGAAAAAGCGAAAAATAAAAAATAGAAGAAGCTATAAAAAAAGCAATAAATCAAACTACGGCAAAAGCCAATAGCGTCACATGTTTAAGAAAGATTTTTTGCCAGCACTTTATCGTCTTTATCATTTACTACAAAATTCAGAAACCCCGCAATAATCATGGATACACCGCCTACCACCAAGGCATAAATACTTTGCTCGTTGAAGACTGTTTTTACAAAAAAGCCTAAAATTGCGGCTGCTAAAATCTGGGGAATTACAATAAAGAAATTAAATACACCCATGTAAAATCCCATTTTATGGGCAGGCAACGCACCGGCAAGTATTGCATAAGGCATAGTTAAGGTAGATGACCAGGCTAAGCCTACTCCAACCATCGGTATTAACAGTCCGCTTTGCGTTTTTATAAATAACATTGAGATTAATCCTAACCCACCGATTATAAGACAGATCATGTGCGTATATTTTCTGCCAATACGCATGGCCAGTGCTGGTAACAGAAAAGCCGTTATTGCAGAAATACCATTGTACACCATGAACATAACACCCACCCAATCGCCGGCATCCTGGTAAACTTTTGAAGTGGTATCTGTTGTACCAAAAGTATTTTGGGCAATGCCTGGCGTGGTATATATCCACATTGAAAAAAATGCCAGCCAGGTAAAAAACTGTACGAGGGCCAGTTGGAGCATAGTTTTTGGCATTTTAAAAATGCCGGAAGTTATTTCGGCTAAACCATGCAACAAGCCTTTGGTTCTGAGTTTTTCTTTAGCCCAGGTGTCCATATCTTCAGGCGGAAATTCCTTCGTGGTAAACACCGTCCATAATACAGAAAATAAAAAGACAACTGCGCCAATATAAAATGAGTAACGAACGGAGTCGCTGATAATACCTTCAGGCGCTGTATTACTGATATTAAAATAGTTTGTAAATATGTATGGCAGCAGTGAAGCGATAACAGCCCCAAGGCCGATAAAGAAGGTTTGTGTAGCAAAGCCGGTAGTTCGTTGCGCCGATGGTAATTTATCACCAACAAAGGCTCTGAACGGTTCCATTGAAATATTAATAGAAGCGTCAAGTATCCATAATAAAGTTGCCGCCATCCATAGCACCGATGATTGTGGCATCAGGAACAACGCAACTGAACTTAATAAAGCACCAATAAAAAAGAATGGACGCCGCCTGCCCCATCTCGGATGCCAGGTTCTGTCGCTTAAATAACCAATAATGGGCTGGATCAGTAAACCCGTAATAGGCGCTGCTATCCACAAAATACCAATCTTATCAATTTCCGCCCCAAGTGTTTGAAAGATGCGGGATACATTGGCATTTTGTAAGGCAAAGCCAAACTGTATTCCAAAAAAACCAAAACTCATGTTTAGTATCTGAGTAAAGGTCATACGGGGTTTGGGAAGAGCGGGAGGATTCGCCGTTACAAATTCTGTTTCAATCTCTGACATAGCAATCGTGTTGGTAACTCAGTGCAAAACATACACTATTTTAAAGCGTAAACATCTTTATTTAAATCACAAAGCCATCAGGTACAATAGCCCCTTTTTTTATTACGATGATACCGTCTTTAACGGTGTAAAGCGCATGGTCGCTGTTAGGTAAATGCTCGCCGCCATTTATTCGTACATCGTTTCCTATACGGCAATTTTTATCAATAATGGTATTCTTAATATAACATCTCTCGCCTATGCCAAGTTTTGGAATACCTCTTTCATTATTATGCGCTATTTCCTGGATGGTCTCAAAATAGTCGCTTCCCATTATATAGCTGCTTGCTATTGTAGTGCCATTTCCAACACGGGTTCTTATGCCTATTACAGAATATTCTATTCTGGATGCCTGTATAATACAGCCTTCAGCAACCAACGTTTTTTCAAGCGTTGTACCACTGATCTTGGCAGGGGGCAGCATTCTTGCACGGCTATAAACTGTTTTAGAATTATCAAAAAGATTGAAAGGGGGAAGGTCTGCAGTAAGCTCTAAATTGGCTTCAAAAAAAGAACGGATATTTCCAATGTCTGTCCAGTAGCCCTTATACTGGAAGCTGCTCACCTGGCATTTTAAAATAGCGCCGGGAATAATTTCTTTACCGAAATCAGTTGCGTCTGGTTGGTCGGCCAAAAGGTCGAACAGTAATTGCCGGTTGAATATGTAGATACCCATGGAGGCCAGATAATTTCTGCCCTGGTTTTTTAATTCACCTGTATCGCTTATCCAGTCTGGCAAAAGATCATAACCCGGCTTTTCGATAAATGATGTGATATGGTCATTTTCATCTGATTTTAAAATACCAAATTCTGTAGCTTCTCTTTCAGTTACCGGGATAGTGGCGATAGATATATCCGCCCCGCTTTTTTTATGCGCATCTACCATTTCGCCAAAGTCCATTTGATAAAGCTGATCCCCGGAGAGGATCAATATATAATCAAAATCATTTTTATCAATGTGCTTGAGAGATTGGCGCACGGCATCGGCTGTTCCCTGGAACCACGTTGAATTATCAGGCGTTTGTTCTGCCGCCAATATATCTACAAAGCCGGTGCTGAACGCACTAAACTGGTAAGTGTTTTTGATGTGCTTATTTAAAGAGGCGGAATTGTACTGCGTTAGTACAAACATCCGGTTAATGTTGGAATTAATACAATTTGAAATGGGAATGTCTACCAGCCTGTATTTACCTGCTATAGGCACTGCAGGCTTGCTTCTACTGGCTGTTAAGGGATATAGCCGGCTTCCGGCTCCGCCGCCAAGAATTACTGCCAATACTGATTTGCTTACCATAAAACCGTTTTTATAAATGTAAATAAATTGAATGTATACTTAAGAATTGAATGATATAAAAGTTATCTGAACGCATGATGTTTTCATTTAAGCTTTAGCTGGCAGGTGCAGACACCAGCGCCAGGGTCAAACCCTTGTGGCCGGGGTGCCCACCAGCCACAACATAAAATATAAAACTTAATACATTAATCATAGTTTTAAGATTCATAAAGAGTAATGTAGGTGCCGGCAATATTTTCCCAGCTATTATCAATCTGCATAATAAAATTTCTCAGCTCATAAAATTTTTCGGGCTTCTTGTAAAGTTCTACAGCCCGGTAAATTGATTGGGTAATGTCGCCGACAGAAGCCTGGTCAAAACATATTCCATAGCCGCCTTCTTCACCAAAATCTTTTACAGTATCCCGCAGGCCACCTGTTCTTCTTACTATTGGAATGGTGCCATAGCGCATGGCATACATCTGGTTTAAACCACAGGGTTCTACCCTGCTCGGCATTAATAAAAAATCGGCGCCGGCATACATTAAATGGCTGAGCTTTTCATTATAGCCAATCATTGAATTATAATAACCCATAAAGCGGCCATGCAATTGCTGCAACTGGTATTCGATGTGCGGTTCGCCACTTCCCAGTATTAAAAAATTCATGCTGCCATGTATATAATATATGGAATCGCTGATAGCCTGTGGCAAAAGATCGGCTGCTTTTTCACCTACAAGCCTGCCGATGAAAACGATCAAAGGCTTTTCCGGATCGAGATTGAACTGTGTGCACAAAGCCATTTTGTTGGCAAGCTTGCCTTCTCTGGCATCTTTAATACCATATTTATTTTCAAGATAGGCATCCGTAACAGTATTCCAAACCTCTTCATCAATACCATTTAAAATACCGGTGCATTTCCCTTTTTCATACTCGAACAAGGCCTCAAGGCCATTGGAGTTGTATTTTAATTCACCCAAATATCCCTGGCTCACGGTGGTCACTTTCCAGGCACATTTTACACCGGATGCTAAAGGATTAATCGCTTTATTCCATTCCAGCATTCCCCAGTTATAATTGTCCCATTCCGGTATATATGCTGATTTATCCCAACCCATCCAGCCCTGGTACTCTGCATTATGTATGGTTAAAATACTTTTTATATTATTAAGATGACGGTAAGCATAACAATACTTCATCATAAAGGGAATAAGTGCGGTATGATGATCATGCACGTGAACAACATCAGGCTTATCCGTCCAGTTGCTTACCCAATCCACAACGGCAATCTGAAAGGCAGTAAAGCGTTCCGAATCGTCATCATAGCCATATACCTTTTCACGATCGAGCAGGCCATTAATATCTAAGAGATAAAGATCAAACCCAAGCCTGTTGGTATTTTCTTTAATGATCGTATAATTGAACCAATAATGCGCCATGCCAAAAGCGCCTTTATGCACTACATCAAAAGTATTCTCGTACAAAAACTTTGTGCGGTACATGGGCATAACAACTTTTGCCACATGCCCAAAATTATTTTGATATTTAGGCAGAGCGCCTACTACATCGCCTAACCCGCCTGCTTTGGCAACCGGGTAGCACTCTGCGCTTACATGAAGTATTTCCATATATGCTGTGACTTATACCTCTTCAAAGTAACGATGATTTTGTGAGGAACAAATTTTAAATGAATATTTTTCACATAAGAAAATTAGTTTATTTTGAGCAGCTTAAAACTAAACTTGCTATGGCCACTGCGCAAATGAATACCTACAAACCTTTAGAAGGTGAAGCTGTTTTAAAAGAAACAAATTACGGCGCACTGGGTACGCTTATTACAGTTTTCTTTTTCTGGGGATTTATAGCTGCAGGCAACAGCATTTTTATTCCGTTTTGTAAACACTATTTCCAATTAGATCAGTTTCAAAGCCAGCTTATAGATTTTGCATTTTACCTGGCTTACTATATCGGCGCCCTTGCTTTATTTGCTTATGGCTCATTTGGCGGTAAAGACCTCGTGGGTAAGTGGGGCTATAAAAAAAGCATTGTATATGGGTTGTTGTTCTCTGCTTTGGGCGCTGCTGCAATGATCATAGCTGTAAATGCCAATACATTTACCGGCATGCTCGCAGGTTTATTCATCGTAGCCTTAGGGTTTTCACTTCAGCAAACGGCGGCTCAACCTTTCGCAATTACATTAGGTGACCCTTCTACCGGAACAAGTCGTGTAAACCTGGGTGGCGGGAT
>JANLXV010000133.1:0-3098 GCA_031365305.1 Chitinophagaceae bacterium | reverse complement strand
TTACTGCTGCAATGCCATAATTCTATTTTAGCTTTTTTATAAGGCGTTACACAATCTTTATGTTTAATAGTGCCACTCAATTCAATAATACTGCCGGCATCATCTTTAACCACAAGATTATTTCTCACCGGGCTGCCGGGGCGGTAAAAGGGACCAAGTATGTCGGTAGTGGTTTCACAATCTCCCACATAATTTGTACCATTAAAACGGATAAACCCGGAGGCGCTTACTGCTACTGCACATAATGCCGTGTTCTTTAAAAAATTTCTTCGTTGCATAAAACTGTTTTATAAGTGATAGTATTTTGAACCAATAATTTTTACAGAAAGCTGCCTGTTGTTTCCCTGTTGCAGCAAAGCATCAGCCTGTTTTAAAAGATCAATGGTGTTTTTAAGGAAAAATTTTTTGCAGAGACACAGGGTTAAGAAGAGATCACTAAATCTACTATGTTTAAAATCAAAAAACAAATAGGTGCAATCCAAATCGTCGCAGTAGTACCAAACGTTCCTAACGGAACGTACATTTAATGCCTCTTTGTTTTCTACCCACCAAATATCCTAAAAGTACATTGAAAACACTACCTGTCTTGTTTTTGCTGTTCCATCAGGAACAAATGATAGGTGGTACAATAAGACAAATTGTTTTTTGCGTTCCAGCAGAGCGCATGGTGCAATAAGCGACAATTGGAATGCACCCAAAACAAACCTTGCCGGTAAGTTTATTCATCACACTTGATAAAGTAAAATTAAAAAGACATTCTTTTTTATTTGGTTTGGCATGATTTCTATTACATGATTACAAACGATTTGTATGGCTACTTTATCTGCACCTGTAAAAGCTTTATTAAAAGCTGCAACCAAAGCGCCTTTTCCTGTTGATGTAAAACCCATGCTGGCAACGCTTGTAGATAAACCTTTTGATGAACCCGGCTGGCTGTTCGAGGTAAAGTGGGACGGTTACCGTTCGGTCATCTATCTAAACAAAGGTGTTGCGGATATGAAGAGCCGGAACAATAAAGACTTTAATGAGAAGTTTTATGCCATACACAATGCTTTAAAAAAATGGAAGATCAATGCCGTGCTGGATGGTGAAATAATGGTATTGAATGATGAAGGCATTTCCAACTTTGGAAACCTGCAAAACTGGCGCAGCGAAGCCGATGGCGAATTGATATTATATCTGTTTGATGTGTTGTGGCTGGAAGGTTATGATGTTACTAATCTTCCATTAAGCCAGCGCCGGGAAATATTATCCGGTATAATGCCCGAGATTGATAACATTCGCTTAAGTGAAAGCTTTGACGCCGGCGCTGCAGAGTTTTTTGAAGTGGCTAAACAAATGAATCTAGAAGGCATTATTGCAAAACGTGCCGACAGCAAATACATCATTGGCAACCGCAGTACAGACTGGCTTAAGATAAAAACAGGCAAGCGGCAGGAAGTGATCATCGGTGGTTATACCAATAACGACGGCAGCAATAAACCATTCAGCGCTTTACTGGTTGGCGTGTATGAAAATGGCAAACTGAATTATACTGGCAAAATAGGCACGGGCTTTTCCATAGAGTTGCAGAAGGAGATGCTGGCACAATTCAAGCCGCTCATTACAAAAACATGTCCATTCACTTTTGAGCCTGATGTAAACAAGCCTTCACGCTTCAGGCCTAACCCGCCGCATGCCACGTCTACCTGGCTTAAGCCAAAGCTGATCTGCGAAGTGTCTTTTGCAGAGATGACCTCTGACGGTGTAATGCGTCACCCGAGTTTTGAAGGCATGCGCATTGATAAAAGCGCCAACGAGGTGCATGAAGAAAAAGCCATTAAAACAAGTGATGTTACCAGTGTGAAAGAAAAACCTGTTAAACAAGAAGCCGCTTCTAAAAAAATAGCGGTAACAACATCGGCGCTTACTGCAAAACTTTTAAAGGGCGTTAAACATAGCGAACGTAAAACATTGCTGAATCCGAAAGAAAAATCGCAGGTGAAAACTATAGAAGGCAAAGACATCACTTTTAATAACCTGCAGAAAATTTATTACCCCAAGAAAAAGGTAACGAAAGCTGATGTGGTAAATTACTATTACCAGGTTGCGCCATACATGTTGCCTTATATGCTTGACAGGCCACAAACCCTTATCCGTTACCCGAATGGTGTAGATGGAAAAAGTTTTTACCAGAAAGATGTTACAGGTAAAGTGCCCGACTGGGTGAAGCAGTTCCCCTACAGCAGCGATGCCGGTGGCGACCGCAACTTTATGGTAGTAGATGGAGAAGCCAGCCTGTTATACATAGCGGGTATGGGCGGTCTTGAAATGCATCCGTGGAGCAGCCGGGTGAGCAAGCCCAATAACCCTGACTGGTGCATCATTGATCTTGACCCAACAGATAAAAATACTTTTGAACAGGTGATCGTTGCGGCGCAAACTACAAAGGCTTTGTTAGATGAACTGGATGTGCCCGCCTTTCCTAAAACCTCCGGCTCTACCGGTCTGCATATTTATATACCGCTCGGTGCAAAGTACACGTATGAACAAAGCAAAGAGTTTGGCCGTGTGCTGGTAAAGATCATACATGATAAGATACCCGGCTTTACCAGCATTGAACGCCTGACCGAAAAACGCAAAGGTTGTATCTACTTAGACTTTCTCCAGAACCGGCCACAGGCCACGCTTGCAGCGCCCTACTCTCTTCGTCCAAAACCAGATGCAACAGTAAGCATGCCCTTACAATGGGAAGAAATAACCAAAGGTTTAAAGATGAATCAGTTCACCATACACAATGCCATTGAGCGTATAAAACAAACCGGCGATATTTTTACTGGTGTGTTGGGCACAGGTATAAACATGGGTCTTGCTTTAAAAACATTGGTGGCAAAATATGGAGAGCAGGATATGCATAAGAGTATTAAGGGGATTAAAAAGTAGTTGGGTTGCCAAACTTTCAAAGTTTAATTAGGGTTGCCAACCTTTCAAAGGTTGGCAACCCTAATTAAACTTTGAAAGTTTGGCAACCCAACTACTTTTTACTGCCTCTAATACTCGTATGCATATCCTGCTCTCCAGACTTCTCTACTAATGTTTTTAAAGACGCACCCATGTTT